>PMDM01000046.1 GCA_003155565.1 Methylococcaceae bacterium
GTGATGAGAACAATGGATGCCAAAGCACACCTCAATCGTGTGGCTAGTAAAGGCCCTAAAACCGCGCAGGGGAGAATGAATCTAGCAGGTTGGAATGTTGTTAAATCTGCCGAAGAGAACCCTTCTGGATATCATCCTGTGAATGAGTTTTACTACGGTGTGATTACAGATGGATTATTGTACGGGACTCTACTGAAGGGACATGGTGAAAGGTATGGGGCTGAATTCAATGGAAACATCACAGGCAAGGGATACTCACAACAGTACTTGTTTTTTCAGCAAACGCCGACCTTTTATGCTCTTATGTCACCAAAAGGTTTCTTAGATGCAATGTCACTCGGAATTACTTTAAGTAAAAAGGATCCAGTCGTTGCAAAAGCCTTGAATACAGGTGTTTCGGCAGAACAAATGATGTTTTGGATGAAGGAAATGTCTGAAATATCCATTCTCGACTATATATTTAGCCAACAAGATCGTCCTGGGAATATTGATTACGTCTGGGTTTGGTACTATGTTAATAGTCAAGGAGAATTGAAATCCAAGCGATCTGATTCGGAATTAGGGCGACCTAGGATGGAATCGATCCAGGTTCCCGAAGAGGTAAAGAATAATTCCAAGTACTTTTTAATTCAAAAAACCCAACTTAACGATAATGATGCAGGTGGAAGAAAATATACAAACTTTACTAAGAAGTTTTCTTTATTGGAAAAAATTCGACACCTGAATGTAGTGACCTATCGTCAATTAATTCATTTAGCAAACGATTTCCAGGCTAAAGGAGAATTATATAATTATCTTCGTGATACTTTTTATATCTCAAATTCTTATACCGATACGATTGCACAAAATACTATTCAGGCAGCCCAGATTCTAAAAGGTATATGTAAGAGCGGAGCAATGAAATTTGATCTTGATCCGGAGACTTACCTTGTAACACATAAAGTAGAACAGTTGCAGGTTGATTGCGAGAATCCCTAATAAGCTATTGAGTTCTCCACATATTAAACTTCAGATTAGAACGAAATCGGTGTTATGACTAATTGGCCAAAAATTACAGGAAATTTATCAATTGATGAACTAGTATCGCATTTGTTTGTCGCAGTAGTCAGTGCACAGTTATATTGTTTNNGTTGAGGAATATACGACAAATTAGTCTTTAGTAAGTCAATTGATGCCGTATATTTTACATTAGGCAAATGCTTAGTTACCAGGCATTAACCAGCCGACTTAAGCTTTCATTGATAGGAGTAGTTATGGTCAACTCTAATATTCCTGGTCTGAACGACCCAAATTCCCACACCCATTTAACTGTAGATCCCAAAACGGCGGAGAAAGATCCAGAAGATCCAGAGATAGAAGCACTTAACCTCGCACCAAAGGCTCGAACTGCGGCATATGCCTTGAAGAAAGCCCATCCCTCAATCAAATTTACAAGCGGCCGTCGCAGCAAGGAAGATCAAGCGCGTGCAATGGCCAGCAATGTGGTCAAGAATCGTAAATGGATCGAGGAAACCTATGTGAGCAGTCCCCTACGCAAGAAGTGTCAGGACTGGGTTAACAACAACCCCAACAAAACAACACAGGCGGAGATCAAACAAGGACTGCTGTCGGTGTTCAATACCGCAGTTGATGACGATCTAGGCAAGTTCAGTAAGCACTTATCGGGCATGGCCTTCGACGTACAACCAGTTGTGAACAATGCTGAAAAGATTAAGAAAACAATCAGAGGCCTCCCAGGGTTGGTTAAATTCCTTGAAAAGGAAGGAGGCTTGGTGCGGTGGCATGTACAGTTCTAAATGGAGAAATCGAATAGAGCGATCGATTATATGGTTTGAACTGTGTGGAGTCATTTTACTGGCAGCTTGTTCTTGGATTCCAGGTTCCAGCGGCGATACTATAGCGGCAAGGACCACTACCACATGTACCGTCGTTGAAGGAGAACCGTCACCACAAGATGCAGTCACGGTCGCGGCTCTACAACGCAATATAGAAACAAGTCCGTTCTATACGATCCCCGCATCTACAGCTGGTCTTGCTACATGCCAGGTCAGCTTCTACCCAGGTGGTGCAATAGGACTGGAATATCATTTCCGAGAAGGCGCTTGGCTGCAAGTGAAGCATGATGCGAGTATTGAGTACACTGAACAGTACGTTCGCCTCAATCTGACATCAAAAGAACAACCTGAAGCCATCCTTGCTCGTGCTGAGCGAGCGGCTTTCGGTGTCAACGGTTGCGGTATAGCCTGGCACCAATCCGAAACACAACAGGCCGAGGATGATCGTAGCGTAACGGAAACTTTATTTCGCGGCGATATATGCAATTGCCAGGCACGCATTCGTCGTAATACATTTGGCCACGTTGTGGGATTCCTGCTGCGAAGTTCGTGTTAAATTTGAGACTGTCACCCACAGTTATGCTGTGGGTTACTTTAAATCGGGCACACAACCTAATATGCTTTAAGCTCAGAGAGTGTGTCGATATGAATAAAAAGAAACCGAAAGTATAAAAGTGCCGAATTTTGAGAATACCCTGTCAAGTTCGGGATAAGTTCAGATTAACCATTAGCTTAAACCGTTTTGGATCTAGGCATTAATCCTAATACATTGCATATCTGGATTAGCAAATATAGTCGGCCAAAAGGTAACGATCAGGCAGTCGCTGTTTTTGTAAATAGTTTGTTTTGGGCATCCAAATTCAAGGAAGCGGCAAAAAATCACGCGAACGCTTATACCTGTGGTGGCTTCAGCCGTGCTGCTCTGCTCCCCCATGTAGAAATGGTCAATATAACCCAGACACCTCTTCAGCCCACTTTACTTATAAAACGCTTGCTCAAATGCCAATGGCGTTTGGTAGCCTAGTTTTGAGTGTGTACGTTTGCCGTTGTAAAAAGCCAGGTAATCAATAAGGCTGATGCTTTAGTCCTGAACTTTTCGGTGTCAGTTGTTCATGCTTAAGGCTACGGAAATATTATTACTGGCCTGTATTTATCAGACGTATCCTATTCAGATTTTCCGAAGATATTAATTGAGGGGTTTGCTCTCGATTTGGATCACGCAACTGCTGCTTAATTAGCAGGGAAATGAAATCATAGAGTTCTTTAACTGTGATATGACTGTCTTGATTAATGTCAGCAGATCCTTTTAAACCTTCAAGCAAAGCATAGGTAAATTGCCCATGACTCTTTGGGCTATACTTCACCGAGCTTTCTTCTCCTTTAGTAGCTAAAAGCAAAGGAAACAACGATGCAGCAGAGCGTTTGCTAAGTGAGTACGCATCGAAAGGCGACTCGATGCTACTTCCGGCTTGACAAGTATCAATAATAAGCACACGCCTACCGGTAGCTTTTCGCAAAGCTTCAAAAAAGTCGTTCCATCCGAGCAAGGAAGGTGCTGAACCGGAGAGGTTGTGTTTCCAAAAAATATTGTGAATTTCAGTTTGATCGCCATTGGTTGGCACGAAAAAATAATTTCCCCTAGCATCGCTGAAACCATGAGAATCTTTTAAGCTCAAGAATCGCAGAACCGATCCGGTTAGCCTGAGCCGAAAACAATTCCATTTGACCCGCCAAACTAACTAGGTCAGTTGGAGTTTTTGGAGATTTTGCGTAGGTCACCAGAGACGAATAGGCCTCCGCCATAGCGTTCAAGCCTACGTTCGGGTCAGTAGGGTGCCAATCAACAAAAGGCTCTAAAGTTTCACAGGATTTATCTGCGCTATGATCGAGGCAA
>PMDM01000288.1 GCA_003155565.1 Methylococcaceae bacterium
AGGATCCTGACGTTATCCTGATCGGCGAAATCCGTAGCCAGGAAACCATGGAACACGCTTTGGCATTCGCCGAAACTGGGCATTTGTGCCTGTCAACCTTACATGCGAATAATTCCAATCAGGCACTGGACAGGATCATCAATTTTTTCCCGGAAGAACGCCGTAATCAGCTTTTGATGGATTTATCCTTGAATTTGAAAGCGTTCGTCTCGCAACGCCTAGTTCCTACGCTAGACGGCAAGCGCACAGCGGCGATTGAGATCTTACTGGCCTCGCAGTTAGTCAGGGATTTAGTCCATAAAGGCGATATACACGGGATCAAAGAAGCCATGGAAAAATCCGAAAACATCGGTATGCAGACGTTTGACAGCCATCTGCTCAGGTTATACAAAGAAGGCGTAATTTCACTGGACGAAGCTATGCAAAATTCTGATTCTCCTAATAATCTTAAGTTGAAGATCAATTTGAGCGAAGGCCTTGGCTCGACATCACCCGCTACCAGATCGGAAAATTCGCCGAAAACTGGCTCGTTAGGGAATTTATCTCTACAGGCCATTGTTAAGAATGAGGATAAGCCGGAAATGTAATTGTATTAGCCACACATTTCCATCTGGGCATGACTGGTTCTGCAAAAAAAGGCGTTTTTACGTTATAATTCCCCACTTTTTATTGCCCATCCACAAAATTCGACGTGTCCAGCCCAATCTACGATTTATCAACTTTTCAGGGACTTATCCTGGCCTTGCAAGATTACTGGTCTGCCCAAGGTTGTATCTTGTTACAGCCCTTGGATATGGAGGTAGGTGCGGGTACGTTCCATCCTGCCACCTTTTTACGGTCGATAGGCCCTGAGCCTTGGAATGTCGCCTACGTACAGCCTTCACGTAGGCCTACTGATGGGCGTTTTGGCGAGAACCCTAACCGCTTGCAACACTATTACCAATATCAGGTTGCCTTAAAACCGTCGCCCGATAATATCCAGGAGCTTTATCTCGGTTCCTTACGTCAGCTAGGTTTCGACTTGCTCGAACATGATATTCGCTTTGTCGAAGATAATTGGGAATCACCCACCTTAGGCGCGTGGGGATTAGGCTGGGAAGTCTGGCTGAATGGTATGGAGGTCACCCAGTTTACCTATTTTCAACAAGTCGGTGGTCTGGAATGCAGGCCGATAACCGGAGAAATCACTTATGGCCTGGAGCGCCTCGCCATGTATTTGCAGGGCGTTAAAAGCGTTTATGACTTGGTCTGGACCAAGACCCCACACGGAATCGTAACTTATGGTGATGTGTTTCATCAAAATGAAGTGGAAATGTCGGCTTACAATTTCGACCATGCCAATGTACCGTTTATGTTCCAATGTTTTGACACGTACGAGCAGGAATGCCAAAAATTAATCGAATTGGATTTACCCTTGCCGGCTTATGAAATGGTGCTAAAAGCCTCGCATACCTTTAATTTACTGGATGCCCGTCATGCCATTTCGGTAACCGAACGGCAACGCTATATTTTAAGGGTTAGGACTTTATCGAGAGCCGTTGCCGAAGCCTATTACCAACGTCGAGAATCACTCGGTTTCCCGATGTGTGCAGGACAGGGAGCTTAATATGGCTACAAAACATTTGTTGTTTGAATTAGGTTCAGAAGAACTGCCGCCAAAAAACCTCGTCAAATTGAGTCAAGCATTGTTAGATGGCGTGTTACAAGGGCTTAATGACGCAGAACTGACTTATTCTGGCAGTAAGGCGTATGCCACTCCTAGAAGGTTAGCTGTATTCGTAGAAAATTTGTCCACCCAACAGCCAGACAAAATCGTAGAAAAACGAGGGCCAGCGATTCAGGCGGCTTTTGCGCCGGATGGTAAACCCAGCAAAGCGGCAGAAGGTTTTGCCACAAGCTGTGGGACGACTTTCGACCAATTGGAGCGACTCAAAACCGACAAAGGTGAATGGCTGATTTATAAACAAGCGGTCAAAGGATTACCGACCGAGGCATTGATCCCCAACATTATTCGCCAGAGCATATCAGCCTTGCCGATAGCAAAACGTATGCGTTGGGGCAGTTTTGCCACTGAATTCGTCCGGCCTGTGCATTGGGCGGTCTTGCTATATGGAAATTCAGCCATTGAATGCGAAATCCTGGGTTTGACGACAGGATCGACGACACAGGGTCATCGCTTTCATGCCCCACAAATCATTACTATCACTAGCCCGGAAAGCTATGCGGAAACCTTATACCAGCAGGGTAAAGTGATTGTCGATATCGAGCAAAGAAAAACCATCATACGTAACAAGGCCCAAATAGCAGCGGCAGCAGTAAATGGTATAGCGCACATAGAGGATGATTTGCTGGAAGAGATAGCCGCCTTGAATGAATGGCCTGTGCCGGTAACCGGTACGTTTGATCCACGTTTTCTTGAGCTACCTGCGGAAGTGCTGATTACCACCATGCAAACCAACCAGAAATATTTTCCGGTGAAAAATGCCAGTGGCGCGTTATTGCCTTATTTTATTACGTTTAGCAATATTGAAAGTACCCGACCAGAATCAATAAAAGAAGGCAATGAGCGGGTTATTACGCCGCGTTTGACTGATGCTGAATTTTTCTGGAAACAAGATAAAAAACAACCGCTGGCGGAAAGGGTAACTGAGTTGACCAATGTTGTTTTCCAGGAAAAACTAGGTACGCTGGCGGATAAAACCGAGCGTGTCGTCAGTTTATCTAGATTCATTGCCGAAAAACTGAATGTCAATACCGATTGGTCGATGCGTGCGGCTAAGTTGGCAAAAGCTGATTTGCTAACGAACATGGTTGGAGAATTTGGAAATCTGCAAGGCACCATGGGGAGATATTACGCACTTGCCGACGGTGAACCCAAGGAAGTTGCGGATGCGATTGAACAACATTATTTCCCGAAACAGTCCGGTAGCATGACAGCATCTAGTCAAACAGGGCAAATAGTCGCGCTAGCGGATAAGATTGATAGCTTGACGGGGATTTTCAGTGCAGGTCTAATTCCCACTGGCGATAAAGATCCTTATGCGTTAAGG
>PMDM01000160.1 GCA_003155565.1 Methylococcaceae bacterium
CGACCGGCGGCGAAATCGACATGTCGTTATCGTTCAGGATCACCAGCAGGTTGGCGTCGATGGAACCGGCGTGGTTCATGGCCTCGTAAGCCATGCCGCCGGTGATGCTGCCGTCGCCGATGATAGCCACCATTTGTTTGTCTTCGCCTTGCAGTTCCGAGGCGATCGCCATGCCTAAGGCGGCGCTGATGGAGGTGCTGGAATGCCCTACCCCGAAGGCGTCGTATTCGCTCTCGGCGCGGTTGGGGAAGGCGCAAACGCCATCGCGGGTGCGGATGGTGGTCATCCGGTCTTTGCGGCCTGTGAGTATCTTGTGGGGATAGGCCTGGTGGCCGACATCCCAGACCAGTTGGTCGTTGGGGGTGTCGAAGACGTAATGCAGGGCGACGGTCAACTCAACCGTGCCTAGGCCCGCCGAAAAATGGCCGCCGGATATGCTGACGGTTTGGGTCAGAAATTCCCGCAGTTCTTTAGACAGGGCTTTTAATTGTCCCTGCCCTAACTTCTTGACATCTGCGGGATAGGTGATGTTTTTTAAAAGGGGATAACTTCCCGGTACTTTCGTATTGGGGTCGATTGCATGGGGTGGGATAACTTTTAGCGTCGGCACCTGGATTTCTGCAATCACTTCGGCCGCCAAAACAGTATCCGTTTCTCTACGTTTAGGTGATTGTTTCATAATACCTTTCTCAAAATAGTTAATAGCTCAATAAGCAACATCGACATAAACACACACATCAATGATCGCGTTGAATAATATAAAGCGACAGGTCACGCAGCAAATCCGCTTCCGCGCCAAAAACGCCTAAACTGTCGATCGCTTTCTCATGTAATTCTTGTGCCTTTTGCTTGGCTCCCGCCATTCCGAGTAAAGCTGGGTAAGTCGGCTTGTCGTTTTCTTTATCCTTGCCTTGGGTCTTGCCTAAGGTCGCCGTGTCGCTTTCTTCGTCCAGGATGTCGTCTTTGACCTGGAAAGACAGGCCTATACATTTAGCGTAATGGTCAAGTTTTGTCGCTGTGATCGGGTCTATATCTGCTTTTGCCAACGTTGCCATCGTGACGCTTGCCCGAATCAATGCCCCGGTTTTATGGATGTGCATATTTTCCAGCTCAGGCAGATTTAACTGTGTACCTACGGATTCAAGATCAATAGCCTGACCACCGACCATCCCTTGAGACCCACTGGCTTTAGCCAAGGTAGTAATCATAAGCAAACGGTTATCCGCAGAAGCTGAAATACTGGCATCATGCGCCAAGGTCTCAAAAGCCAATGCCTGTAATGCATCGCCCGCCAAAATCGCCGTCGCTTCATCAAAAGCAATATGGCAGGTCGGCTTACCACGCCTGAGAGCATCGTCATCCATCGCAGGCAGGTCATCGTGGATCAATGAATACACATGGATGAATTCAACAGCACAGGCAATGCCGTCAACGGCTTCAGGATTCATGCCTAGCGTCTTACTGGTGCAATACGTCAGCATAGGGCGCATCCTTTTGCCGCCATCCAATACACAATAACGCATCGCGCTATGTAATTTTTGTGGCAGTATATTTTCGCTGGGTAGCCTCATTTCCAAGGCTTTTTCTACCCGATGTTGGCAAAATGAAAGATATTCTTTTAGCGCATTACTCATCAGCGAAGGACTCCAGTGCTTGGCCGCCGTTTTTATCGATCAAAATCTGCACTTTTTGCTCCGCCTCCTGCAAGGCTTTTTGGCACGAACGGGTAAGATTTACCCCGCGCTCAAAGGCCTGTAAGGCCTCTTCCAAAGAAATATCGCCACGCTCAAGCCGATTAACCAGTTGTTCCAGTTCTGCAAGCGTATCTTCAAATGATGGCGAAGCTTTCTTTTTCGGCATGTTGTTGAAATGCAATAAAGCGACAGTTTGTTAATTTTCTACAACATTATATATGAGGTTGCTTTTAAGTGCCTAAGAAAAGCGTCTTTATTGTTGAAGTTGATTGTTGTTAACCGGGACTTATCGACTTTGTGGATGACTCTTGATTCAGAAAGAACCTTCGATGTTGTTTATGACCGACTGAATCAATAACACTTTTTCGGTGTGCTTGAGCTGTTTAATCGCAAATTCCCGCTTGCTTGCTGAACTACGGTTATGCCCATCTTCGGCATAAGCCACTTTTACTGGCTGCCGACCACGGAAATATTTTGCGCCTTGTGTTCCGCAATGCTGGCTAAATCGCCTGGAAAGATTATTGGTTATACCCGTGTACAGTGAATTATCGCTGCACAGAATGATGTATACCGTCCAATTGGTAGAAGTTGATGCCAAAACTTATCTCATAACTGTTGACGTTTACCCATTATCCAACCGCATTCCAATGCGACCATACCCCAGGAAGACTATTGTTTTTTGTCTGATATCGGGGATTATAGTAGCTGCGAACATCAGTGTCCCTGATGATGCTACGCCTAAAGCAGGAATGAGTGTAATTGTCGCTTGCGTCCTCATTACAAGCCTGCTATTTTTCACCATTGATTCGGCCCGATTATGGTTGAACCATTCGGGCTGAGCCCTTCGATAAACTCAAGAGAGCCTTGTCGAAGCCTACTGGCTTTTCGACAGGCTCGAGGCGAACTGAGTTAATATTTCACCTTCACAATGCCGAATCAATAAGTTGTAACATCATTCGCTCCGCTATTTTTGTTTGCGACGTAGATTACCATTTCTGGTAATTGTGATATTTTAGAAACATGAATACACAAGTTATAAGGTTATAATACAAATCTATGCACTACCGAAATTACAAAAAACTAAACTATAGGTAATTATTAAAATGCGTAAATTATTGTTAAGTCTGTGTTTGATTTTTCTAAGCATTACTGTAAATGCCGAGGTTGTCGGAAAAGAAGGTATATCACCCGCAATCATGGATCAAATTTATAAAAAACACCCCAACGCGTTGGATTTTACAGTCGAGAAAAGAATTCATTTTTCTCAAGATTTATTAAAAATCTATTATAAAGAAGGGGAAGAAAAATTCGTCGATTACTTCAGGCCTGATGGTCATTTCTTCGTTTCTGGACTCCTTATCGCCGCCGACGATATGATGTTCACTGACAGCAAAGAAAAGTTAAAAGCGGCTTTTAACGAATATAAAATTAAACATGCTGTATTAATCGTTAATCCCAATGGTGCCGGTGAAGAGTATGACGTGATACTTGAAACCGCTGGTAAAACCTGGAATGTCCTGATTGATAAGAAAGGCAATTTAGAAAAAACCGAAGTCAATTAAGTTTTTACCATTTTTATAGCAGTGCCGCTGGTAATACCCATCCCAGAAAGTTCTGATAGGATACCGGAGAAGGTTAGGATGAGGGAATTTATATAACAACTTTTTGGGATTGGTATAACCCGTGCTATAACTGTTGCTACCCTCGTATTGAATACAGATAATGGGTTTCCAGGAAGACATCTGCATAAGCTTTGTATGATACCAAACTTCACTCCCCGCCTTGACATTCTGCCACCACCCCAGCGTCTACTTTGGGACGAACTGTCCGCCGTGCCCCATGAATTTACACTCTATGGGGGTACGGCTCTTGCACTTCATCTGGGGCATCGTGAATCGGAGGACTTCGATTTTTTCGGTATCAAACCACTNNGGTTCCCGCCCTGCCTTTTCTTGCGGAAGCCATCGTTACCCAGCGCGAACCGAACACGTTCAGTTGTACGGTGGATCGTGGCGGCGTAATCAAACTCTCTTTTTTTGGGCTGCCAAGACTTCCCCGCCTTTTGCCACCGCTCCTCGCACCCGATAACGGTTTACAGGTGGCCGCCTTGCTTGATCTGGCGGGAACAAAGGCTTCGGTTGTGCAAGTACGCGCCGAAGCGAAAGACTATCTTGACCTTGACGCGCTTTTCACGGACGGACGGACGGATTGATTTACCGACCGCCCTTGCCGCCGCATTGTTGCTTTATGGCGCAACCTTTAACCCGCAAAGCACCTTGAAAGCCCTCTCCTACTTCGAGGACGGCAATCTCCGAGGCTTACCATCGCCTGTTAAAGACCGTTTGGCGAAAGCCGCGCGGGAGGTTGATTTGGATCATTTGCCCGTTTTGGAGGAGGGACAGACCCGATGAAGACGATCCCCCTTACGCCGGACACCGAAAATCTGGCGCATCGT
>PMDM01000104.1 GCA_003155565.1 Methylococcaceae bacterium
GGGATTCAGATAACAACTTTTTGGGGTTGGTATTAGTCCGCATCGCCAAACAAATCCCTATTATTCATTCAGATCCCCCTGTGAAATTTAACGGTCTTCAACGAGTTTTTCCATTACAATCCTTTTTCAATTGACCATTGTAATTTAATTTTTAGTGCCAAGATAGAACTATGGGATTACCGGGAAGGCTGTTTTTTGTTGTTCAAATTCTAGTTGGACTGTCAGTTTTATTAAATCCTTACCCAAGTTTCGCCGACATTCACGGCACTTTGACTGGCGCAACCAATTATGTTGGTCGCGGCTACACCAAAACCCAAAATGATTTCGCCATTCAAGGAAATCTGGATTATGAGCATTCATCCGGCATCTATCTGGGCGCATCTGCTTCCAATGTGAACTTCGGTGACCGCGATTACAAGGATTCTGCCAGGGTTGAATTTGCACCTTATTTAGGATACACACACAAACTGGCCGATGACTGGCGCGTTGATGTGCAATGGACGCGCTATCTTTACGACGGCAAGATCTTCGGTCGGCAAGCGGATTACAATGAGTTCTACGTATTCCTTCATTACCGTGACCTGCTTACCCTAAGGGCTTCAGTTTCCGATAATTTTTACAATCAAAACAAAGTGACTAGCGACTACGAACTCACCACCCGATACCCGCTGACTGATTACCTGGAAGTGTCGTCCGGTGTCGGTTACAGTCAGGTTGCAAAAGTGCTGGAGTACGATTACTTATACTGGAATACCGGAATCACGGGACGGTACAAATTTATAGCGGTCGATTTGCGCTATATGCACGCTTTTGAAGCCACAACAGAAGATACAATAGAAGGTACAACAAAGGATAAGGAAATATGGGACTACGAGCCGGAAGTCCTCCATGCAACCATCGTATTTTCAATTTCTGTGGGTTTTTAGATCAATTCCCAGTCATCAATTCCTTTTTCATACTAAATAACCTGTATTGGCCCAATCGAACATGGCATTAATACAGGAACGATAAACTTGTATAATTTTATATTCCTGCCATAAAGCCTTATGAAGTAAACTGACTTCTGTTTACTGGCATTAACCGATACGGTCATAACGGAGTGTTTGATGAGGATCCACCCCCTAATTTACAGCTTGTCCGCTGGCATAATCCTGCTTACTGCAACATCTTTAGCATCTGGAAAAGAAAAATTCAAAGTCTGTGCCGACCCGCTTAATCCACCCTACTCCACAAAAAAAAAAGACGGCTTTGAAAACAAGATTGCAGAGTTATTAGCAAAAGAGCTAAAGCAAACCGTTGAATATACTTGGTTTCCACAACGCATAGGGTTCATCCGCAATACCTTAATGGCTCCCATAAAAGAAACTGATGTAGACAGTACCGAATTCAAATGCGATGTCGTGATGGGGTTGCCTGCAGGGTACGACTTGACGGAAACCACTATTCCTTACTATCAGTCTACGTATGTTTTGCTCATCGCCAAAGGTCGCGGTTGGGATGATATTACGTCGAATGCCGCCCAGCTTACTAATGTTTCGCTTGAAAGACAGGAAAAGCTCAAGATTGCCATGTTTGACCAAGGCCCTGGCACTACTTGGCTGCAAAAGAGCGGCTTACTGGACTACGGCATCCCTTACCAAAGCATGTCTGGCGACGATGAAAACAACACCGCCATGCAGATTGAGAAAGACATTAAAGCCAAGAAAATCGATATGGTGATTATTTGGGGGCCAATGGCGGGTTATATCATTTCGCAAAGCCCCAAAAACAGCTATACCGTGATTCCCATGAAATCAACGCCAGGAATGCAGTTTGATTTCCCGATGTCGATGGGCGTTAGAAAATCGGATAAAGAAAGAAAAGCCGTGTTGGATCGATTGATAGTTAAAAAATCAAAAGAAATCAAGGCAATAATCGCCAGCTACAATATTCCGTTATTGTAACTAACTGATTTTATTAGTGGAAAATGAGAATTAAGAACCCTCTGATTAAATCCTTCGACGACCAACGGAAGTGCCTGTGGTGCTTGCTCTCGGCAACTGCTCCATGCATTGCCCTACCTCCTGCATCCATGCAGTCGAGGACGAACAGTTTGTGGTTGATTCCGTTCGTGGTGAGCCTGTCGAACCATAAGCTGAATCAACTTATACGGAGCTTCCTTAATTTTTCTGCGGCAATGCAAGGATCGGTGGCTAGTTAATGCGCTTCGCCATCCAAGTCAACGCCAGCCCGTACCAGTCCAATACCGGATACAGCGCCTACCAATTTATCAAAGCGGTTTTGGCGCAAGGGCATGAGGTGTTCAGGGTGTTTTTTTACCACGAGGGTATTTATCATGCCTTCAAACACAACACGCCGCCTGACGACGAACTTCAGCTTACCTTATGTTGGAGCAAGCTAGCGCAGCAACATCAAGTTGATCTCGTAGTTTGCATCTCCGCAGCACAAAGACGGGGCTTGTTATCCACTGACGAAGCCCAGCGACAAGGTAAACAAGACGATGACCTAGCGGTAGGATTCCGCATTGGCGGCTTAGGCCAGTGGGTTGAGGCACTATTGGAAGCAGACCGCGTCATCGTGTTTGGCTAGTCGATATTAAGCCAGTGAAAAAGATTTTATTTGTCCTCAGAAAACCGCCCCACAGTGGCGCATACGCCCAGGAGATGCTGGACATCATCATGACCGTCGCGGCTTTCGATCAAGAAGTCAGTATCTTGTTGTTGGATAACGCAGTGTTTCAATTAAAAAAACAGCAAAGACCGGAAGGCACTGGCCTAAAAGATACCGCAGCCATCTTTAAAGCCCTACCGCTCTACGACATAAACACCATTTACGCAGAAGCAGAATCCTTGCAGGAACGCGGACTTACACCAGATAGCCTGGATGAATCGGTAATAAAAATCCCAAGAAATAATGTCGGTGAGTTTTTTAAGCAATTCAACCTTTTATTACCCGTATAACAGTATGGTGGGAAACGATACGCTTTTATTCTCCCTTTGCCGCCTACATTTTAACAAGGTGAGTCATGTTTAATGTTTTCATATCATATCGTCGTGACGACAGCGCTGGTTATACCGGACATTTAGCCGACTCTCTTGAACCACTTTTGGGTTCCGGAAAAATATTTCGGGATGTTGAAGATATCCACCCTGGTGATGATTTTGTCAAAGCTATTGAGCAAAACCTGCAACATTCCTCAGTCTTATTGATCGTTATTGGTAAAAACTGGTTGACTGCAAAGGACGATCAAGGTTTATTAAGGCTTAATAATCCTAAAGATTTTGTGCGCCTGGAAATCGAAACCGCATTACGATACAAGCATCAGATTATTCCCGTCTTGGTGGATGATGCAACGATGCCGAAACCTGAAGACCTTCCTGAATCGATTGCTCCAATTGCCTACCGGCAAGCAATTGAGATTGCCGATAATCGATGGAACGAAGATATCAATCGCTTGCTAAGAATACTGATTACTTCACAAAAAGGGATGGATACCAATCCCGGATTAAGAGCTTGGTTAATCCCTAAATTCAGAAAATTTCGAAGTCTTGCCCTATCGTTTATTGTATTGCTTGTCGCTGGGTTAATGTTCTTACTTAGTCAATGGTACTTTCTGATACCCGATTTTTCCGGGAATTGGTATTTTAAAGGCGGTGATTATCTGCTGATCAAACAGGATGGAAAGCATTTAGAAGTCGAACACATTGATCCAGCCATGCAAAAAACCTATGAAAAAGGTGTCGGTATCATAAAGGGGCGTCATTTGGAGTTCGATCTGGAACCCATATACACAGATAAATTCCGCTATCGAGGCGATTTGAAACTGGCCTTGGACAAGAACAGCTTGAACGGTAAATTGGTGGAAGTGTTATCTAACGAAATAATACCCGTAGAATTGAATCGGATTGATCCAGTTGAAAAATAACAAGACGGCCAAATTGTTCGTAATTAGTGACTAATCCCATAGACACTGGTAAAGTAACAACTCATGATTTCTGCATGAGTTAAACCGTTGATTTCAAATATAAAGAAATAATCTCCATCAAACAACTACTTAAAGAGGATCAACCATGAGTTTTTTTAGTTCTATTCTTTCAAAATTAGGTATAGGCAGTGCAGAAGCTGCAGAAGTAGAAACCCCAGTTGCAAACCAAGCATCCACTGGTTTTGCCCCCGCTGCTGCGGCAATTAGCGAAGTCGATGTCGTCACCAAATTGGAGGGAATGGCAGCCTCCCATCCAGAAAAACTCAACTGGAAAACATCAATAGTCGATATGCTAAAGCTATTAGGGCTAGATAGCAGTTTAACTATTCGTAAAGAACTTGCTGTAGAACTGGGTTGCCCAGCAGATAAAATGGGTGATTCTGCACAAATGAATATATGGCTGCATAAAACCGTCCTACAAAAACTCGCCCAAAACGGCGGTAATATCCCGAAGGAATTGTTGGACTAAAGAACACAACTATCTCCTCTCCCCTGAGAGAGGGGTGTAATACCAATCCAAAAGTTGTTATATGAATCCCCTCATCNNGAGAACTTATTGGGATTGGTATAACGTGAAATTATGATGCCCTTCCCAATTTGCCAAGGACATGAGCATCAGATAATTTCTGGCATTAAATGACGACGGTAACCCGTAAGTCGGAAGCGGCGTTAGCCGTGTTCCGGCGTATTTAGTATTTAGGCGGAACACCTAACGGTTTCCGCCCTACAAATTACAAACAATTTCCATAAAACCAATTACTCTCACCACCCCAAAATCAACACCAAATTAGCAAATACCCCCGCCAACACATCATCCAGCATAATCCCAAATCCGCCTTTAACGCGCCGATCTACCCATTTAATCGGCCAGGGTTTGAGGATGTCGAAGAACCGGAACAGGATAAAACCTAGTGCTACGCCTTGCCAGCTAAAGGGTATCCACCACAGGGTAATCAGGTATCCGGCAATTTCGTCCCAGACGATGCCGCCAAAATCATGTTCGCCCAGCTTATCTGCCGCCAGCCCACAAATCCAGATGCCAACAATCGTTACAACAATTGTTATCACGCTATAAAACAGATTGCCGGTTTGTGCCAGTAAGCAATAGAGTGGCACTGCCGCCAAAGTGCCGCAGGTGCCTGGGGCTTTTTTTGCCAAGCCGGAGCCGAAACCGAACGCCAGAAACAGTATCGGGTCGGTCATGATTTGTCTGGGCGTTAACTGGTTTTTGCCGACTTGGGTGTTAAGAAAAGTGCTCAAAACTTTTGACCTCTAATGGTTGGATATTGCCTGATTTGTTGAGCCGTAAGCCCAGTAAGGATTCGATAACACCGATTTTGGTGTGGGGAATTGCCAGATTTTGAACCTTATCTGGGCTGACGGTAAAGCACAGCTCATAATCGTCCCCGGCAGTTAGCGGCATGACCCAATCGCCTGTGTCTTCAATATAGGTAAGCACTTCTGTTGATAAAGGCAAAGCATCCCAATTGAGACTGGCACCGACTTGGCTTTTTTGTAGGATATGCCCCAAATCACCAACCAGTCCATCTGAAATATCGATACAGGCATTAGCTATACCGATTAAAGCCTGACCCGCCTCAACCTGCGGATCGGGCTGGTTAAACCGCTTTAGAGCGGCATCCGGTTGTTTGCAGTCGTAACCTTGGTTGATTTTTAAACCGAGTCCAGCATCACCAAGATGACCCGTCACGCAAATGATGTCGCCGGATTTTGCTGTTGAACGCCTGAGTGCTTGTCCGGTAGGCACCAAACCTAAGGCCGTCACAGTTAACGTTAACGGGCCGGATGTAGTATCACCGCCAATTAAATCCACCGAATAACGTTCTGCCAAAGCAAAAAAGCCGTCGGCGAAGGCTTGCAGCCAGTTTTCATTAATATTAGGCAAGGTTAAAGCCAAGGTAACGGCAAGCGGTTTTGCCCCCATACTGGCGAGGTCGCTCAAATTGACAGCAAGCAACTTATAGCCTAAATCGAAAGGATCGCAATCGGCAAAAAAATGGACTTTTTCCGCCATTGTATCGGTGGTTATCGCAAGTTCAAAGCCTTGCGGAATTTTTAATAAGGCGCAGTCGTCGCCTATGCCCTGTGTAATAGCTTGATTGGCTGTTTGCCGCTTGAAAAAGCGGTCGATTAGGGAGAACTCGGTGATGGAATTGGTCATTTAGAAGAATAGAATCGTAGGTTGGGGTGAATTTGTGAACCCCAACGAATAACAATCCGCTGAAATTGTTGGGGTTCGTTCCTCACCCCAACCTACGCACTGCCCACAAATCTAACCATAGGAAGCAGATTCAGCGGCGTCCAGTCATTTCTTCTTACGAAGATTGGTTAATTGATTCCAACCAACCAAAAAAATTGCTTCAAAGACAAAAACAAAACTGGTTATGCAAAAAAATATCTCTTGCCACTTGATTGGATGAGGTTTTTCGGGAAAGTAATTTTCTGCTATGACGCGAACTACAAAAAACTTGGAAAAATAATAATAAAAACAAATTAAGCCAATAACCGTCAATAATGCTCGATAAATGTATTGTTCAGCTTTTGAATCCATTATTGTATTTTATTAGCTGACCGAGCTTTAATCTCCACCGCCCTTTTCTGTTGCGCCACCTTATCCAAAATCCCGTTTACATACCGATGACTGCCATCCGCCCCAAAGTATTTGGCAAGGTTGATGCTTTCATTCAGGACGACGCGGTACGGCATTTCAGGACGGTGCATTAATTCATATACGCCCATCCGCAATATCGCCCGTTCAACGGGATCAATAACGTCAACAGGTCGGTCAACGAATTCACTGAGGACTTCGTCGATGGCATCCACACATTGGGGAATGCCGTGAAACAATTCCTTGAAGTAGCTTTTTTGTACGCCTTTTAAACGACCATCTTCTTCAAATTGCAATTCAATGCTGATAAGGCTTTGCCCGGTCATCTGCCATTGGTAGAGCGCTTGCACGACGGCTTTACGTGCGTTGGTTTTGGTTTGGCTCATTGTTTGGCTAAATTTTCCAGTAGGCTCATCATTTCGATGGCAGACAATGCGGCTTCCGCGCCTTTGTTGCCCGCCTTAGTCCCGGCACGTTCGATGGCTTGTTCGATGGTATCGACGGTCAATACGCCAAAGCTCACAGGTATATCATATTGCATGGAAACAGTAGCGATACCCTTAACGCATTCGCCAGCGACATACTCAAAATGTGGCGTACCACCGCGTATCACCGCACCTAACGCAATGATTGCAGCATATTTTTTGGTGGCGGCAACCCGTTGCACGACCAGCGGCAACTCGAAAGCACCTGGTGCTTTGACCAAATGGATGTTGGCCCGGTCAGCGCCGTGACGGACTAAGGCATCTATTGCACCTGCCTGTAGCTGTTCGACGATAAAGCTGTTAAACCGTGATGCGACGATACAGACGGTACGCCCTTGGGCCGATAGGTTTCCTTCATAAGTAGTTAGTGCGGACATACTGTTTCTCTTATTTGATTATTCGTTTAGACTGATTTACTTGGCTCACTGCCTTCCCAGGCATCACAACTGACATGTTCGGTCACTTCCATGTCAAATCCTGCGAGGCCGACGTATTTCTTCTGGGTTCCCAATACCTTTAGTTTATGTACGCCGAGGTCGGATAAAATTCTGGCACCCGTTCCCGTCATGCGCCAATCGGGTGGCTCGGCAGCGGTGGCTACGCCGTTGTCTTCGAGTTGGTAGCGATGAATTAATTCCACCAGGTTTTTGTTACTCTCATTCTGCCTGATAACCACCAATACACCGCGACCTTCTTTGGCTATCTTTTGCATGGCGATACGCATCGGGATACTGCGGTCGGCGCGTTTGGACGAAAACACATCATCCAACAGATTGCGGGCATGTACCCTGACCAAGACCGGCTCACCATTCGATACCTGCCCCATGACCAAGGCCAAATGGAGATTATTGTCATTCCTGTCCTGATAGGCATACAGGCGAAAATCACCAAACTCGGTAGGGAAAGCGCACTCACTAATGCGTTCCAAGGTGTTTTCATGCTTGATGCGATAGTGAATAAGGTCGGAAATTGTACCTATTTTAAGGTTGTGATGTTGGGCAAATACTTCCAAATCCGGCTTTCGTGCCATCGAACCGTCTTCGTTAAGGATCTCAACGATAACAGCCGCAGGTTCGACACCTGCCAATCTCGCCAAATCGCAACCCGCTTCGGTATGCCCTGCCCGGTTTAACACGCCACCTGACTTTGCCATCAGAGGAAAAATATGCCCAGGTTGGATTAGATCGTCCGCCTTGGCATCGACTGCTACGGCGCACTGTACGGTACGTGCCCGATCCGCCGCCGATATGCCGGTAGTAACCCCGGTCGCCGCTTCTATTGAGACTGTAAAATTAGTTGAATGTGTCGTTTTGTTTTCATTGGTCATTAATGGCAATCGTAACTGCTGGCAACGTTCGCTCGTTAATGTTAAGCAAATCAGCCCGCGGCCATACCGCGCCATGANNAGGTCGCCTTCGTTTTCACGGTCTTCATCATCCATAATGATGACCATTTTGCCTTGGCGTAAGTCTTCTATGATTTCTTCGATGGTATTCATTTCTATCTGTTTTATTAAGGAATCTCTGCACAGTCCTTCGACAGGCTCAGGACGAACGGTAACGGGTTGATTCCGTTCGTGGTGAGTCGTGATGGTCGAACGGTCGAACCATGAACGGAATCAACTTGTTCAGGGTTTCCTTAACGGAAGAACCCGCTGTCTCGCAACAAAGCTTCTGTTATTGTTTCCTGTGGCTTGGCAGCCGCATCGCCTAGCAGTAGGCGTTCCAGATACCTCGCCAGTAAATCGACTTCCAAATTGACTTGATTGCCTATCGTTATGTCCGCCAATGTCGTTTCCTTGAGCGTATGTGGGACGATATTAACACTAAACAATGCGCCATTCACGGTATTGACCGTTAAACTTATGCCGTCAATACAGATTGAACCTTTTTCCGCAATATATTTAGCTAACTCGTCAGGTACTTTAAACGTCAGCCGGATGGAACGGGCATCCGGTTTTTTTTCCACCAGTTCGCCAATACCGTCCACATGACCGCTGACGATATGTCCACCCATACGGGTTGTCGGCGTTAAGGCCAGTTCCAGATTGACGGGCGTACCGACTACGGCATTTTTTAGTGTCGATCTAGCTAGCGTTTCGTTGGAGACATCCGCGCAAAAATACTGTTTACCTAACTCCACCGCTATTAAACACACGCCGTTGACGGCGATGCTGTCACCCGTGTGGATGCCTGATAGGGATAGTTTTCCTGTATTGATCGATAAACGGCAATCGCCGCCTTTGCGTTCTATTGCCGCTATTTTGCCGACCGCACTAATGATACCTGTGAACATCTATCGTTATCTTTATCGATTTATTAAGGTTAATTTTAAATCTTTACCGATTTGCCTAATCTGCTGAAACTTCATCTGTTTTTTATCCGCCAATTTTTGTAATCCAGGCAATGCGAACAGTCCTCGCCCCTGATCGCCCAGAATACAGGGCGCAATAAAGATAACCCATTCATCAACGAGATTTTCTGCCAGTAAAGTGCCATTCAGCACTGCACCTGCTTCGACTAACACTTCATTGATTTCCTGTTCAGCCAAAAATTTCATGACTTCAGGAAGATCAAGACGGTTATTTTTTTCAGGTAAACCGTAAATCTCAAAACCAGCTTTCTGCAATGTTTCCAGTCTGGCTTTATTTTGAGAACAAGTCAAAATCAAACTGCGTCCTGGTAAACTTACCATTTTGGCGTTGGCTGGCATTTTTAGTGCGGAATCAAGCACCACTCTGACAGGTTGCACGACTTCTTTATCTATCCGCGCCGTTAACGCCGGATCATCCGCAAGCACTGTATTGATTCCGGTCAATATCGCTGAGCTTTCAGACCGTAATCTATGCACATCCGCTCTAGCCTCGGCAGATGTAATCCATTGGCTTTCGCCTGATGCCATAGCGGTTCGCCCATCCAGGCTCATTGCCAGTTTGCTGCGGACAAAAGGGCGATGTTGGGTCATCCGCATGATAAAACCCCGATTTAAGGCCTGAGCATCTGCTTCCAACACACCGTTTATGACTGAAATACCAGCCGATTGCAAATAAGCAAAACCTTGTCCTGAGACCTTTGGATTAGGGTCTTGCATGGCAACGATCACCCGCTTGATCCCGGCTTTTACCAGTGTTTCACAACATGGCGGCGTTCGTCCGTGATGGCTGCATGGCTCTAAAGTTACGTAAGCTGTCGCCCCTGATGCGTCTTCCGACGCATTGTTCAGCGCTTCCACTTCGGCGTGGGCAAGACCTGCCCTAAGGTGCCAGCCCTCGCCGATAATCCTGCCGTCTTTGACCAACACGCAACCCACACGCGGGTTCGGGTCAGTGGTTGTTAACCCTCTTTTCGCCAGATGGATAGCCCTTGCCATGAAAAAGGCATCCTGCTCACCTTGCATCATGCTATTTTTTTTGTAGCCCTTCAATCATATCGGTAAACTCGCTGACATCCTGAAAACTGCGATAAACCGAAGCAAAACGCACAAAAGCGACATGATCCAGTAGATTCAGTTCCCTCATCACTTTTTCACCGAGCTCTTGCGCCGTCACTTCCCGTTCCCCGCTGGTCAGCAATTCTTTATTAATTCGATTGACTGCGGCTTCAATATCGTCGCTGCCGACGGGTCGCTTTTCCAATGCCCTTAACATACCTGAACGCAATTTGTTCTCGTCAAATGGCTCACGGATTCCGTTACGTTTGACGATACGTGGTAAGGTCAGTTCTGCGGTTTCAAACGTGGTAAACCTTTCCTTACACATTATACATTCGCGCCGCCGACGCACATGATCCCCTTCATTGGCCAGTCTGGAATCAATAACCCGCGTATCTTGGGTGGCACAAAAAGGACATCTCATCGTTGAACCAACTTTATTCTCTACCGTCTACGGAAAAACCGGAAATTCATGCGTTCATTATCCCACAATATATGGCAGCCCTGAACAAGTTGATTCCACTCATGGTTCGACAAGGCTCTCCTGAGAGTGGCCGAAGGGCTCACCACGAACGGAATCAATCTCACCGTTAGTGGTGAGTTTGTCGAAGGAAGCCTGTCGAAGGACTTTTATTCAAATTTCCCATGGCTATACAGTGTACCCGATTGAGTAAGGCGCTTATTGACTATAGAATAGCGGCCTTTTAGCGTTTGTGGAGCCACCTTATGCCCGAGATAATCATTTACACGTCCAAAATCTGCCCTTATTGCATTATGACTAAGCATTTACTTGACCGAAAAGGGCTAAAGTACACGGAAATGAATGTCGATGAAACGTCCGGACTGCGGGACGAAATGATGACTAAAACAAAGTGCCGAACCGTGCCGCAAATCTACATCGGCGACTTTCACGTTGGCGGTTTTGATGAGCTTTATGCTTTGGATCGGGAGAAAAAACTGGATGATCTGCTTTCAAATGCGGAAAATGTTATTTGACGAGTTTTGAAAATCTCTGTTTTTTGCATTGATATTTTCTGAAGCCTTGCTTTGTGAACCTTTAAGGCAGCAATAGCTAACTTCAAGAAATCTCAGTAGTAGCAATTTTCCAGTGCGCGTCACCCATCCACTGATTAAAATTCTGTACCGATATCGGTTTGCTAAAGAAGTATCCTTGGGCTACATCGCAACCGTATTCCCTTAGTTTGGCCATTACTTCCTTACTTTCTACCCCTTCTGCCGTAACCAAAAGACCAAGATTATGCCCCAGATTAATGGTGGCTTTGACGATAGCGGCATCATTCTCACTGTTCATAATATCCATAACAAAAGCTTTGTCTATTTTGATCTCTGCTAACGGAAGCTTCTTTAGGTAAGCTAAGGAGGAATAGCCAGTACCAAAGTCATCAATTGAAAATTGGAAACCCATTTCAAATAGCCTTTTAATAACTTCCAAGGCCCTATCAGGATCGGACATGACCGATCCTTCAGTGATCTCAAGCATTATCCAGTCCGGTTTAATGCCTGCTGCAACAGCCACACCGGATATTAAATCGGGCAGCTCTGGATCATGCAGATCCTTAGCCGACAAATTGACTGAAACTTTGAAAGGCAACCCTTGCTTATGCCAGTTGGCACAATCCCGGAAAGCGCGTCTTAGCACCCATTGCGTCAACGCCCTAATCATCCTGTTTCGCTCAGCCATGGGAACAAACTCGTCGGGCGGAATGAAACCGTGTACCGGATGATTCCAGCGCAGCAAGGCTTCCACACCGCAGATTTCCGCTGTCCGTATGGATACCTGCGGCTGATAAAATAACTCCAGGCCATCCCGCTCTATGGCATGTTTTAATTCTGATATTAATGTGAGCCTTAACGGAGTCTGTTTGTCAAAAGACGGCTCGTAAGTGGCATAGCCCTTGATTGCTTTTTGCGCTATTCGCAAGGCAACACCCGCTCTTTGGACTAGCGTATCGACATCTTCCCCGTGTTCTGGAAAATGCACGATGCCGACATCAGAATGTATGGCAACTTGTAGTCCGTCAACCATAAAAGGGGATTCCATGGTTTTTTGGATCTGTTTTGCAAAATCTTTCGCCCTGTCAACATCGGACTGTGCCGATAATAAAACACCGAACACATTGCCGTCGATTTTAGCAATATCATCCCTTTCCAGGCTTACACCTTGGAGACGTGTAGAAATTTGTTTGAGTATCAAATCGCTACTGTTCCGTCCCAGGGCTTCGTAGATGTCTTTAAAATTCTCAATTTCGATCAGTAGAATAGACAAGCGGCGGGGTGGGTTATCAGTGGAAATGGCGAAATTAATCGCCCTTTCGACGCGATCATAAAACAACGCCCTGGTAGGTAAATCAGTCAGTCGATCATGGGTACTTACATAAGCTGTCTGTTTTTCCAGATCATCCGTTTTGGTACGCAGTTCATGGGTTTGATCAATAATCATTGCCCCTGCATGGTGGGCAATCATGGAATTAGAGTATTGCCCCCAAACCCCAAAAACAAAAGGCATACAATTTAACATCCAAAGTGCAGGGTTATGCTTTTGTGCAGCCCATAAGCCTTCCAACGAAAGAGTCCCTGTGCCAAGATAACACACCGTTAAAGTACCCATAATAACGGCCGCTATCGCAATTGCCATGCCTTGATAAGCAGTCTTAGATGCCTCACTTTTGAGTAACCTGACATTGTCAGCGAATAAACTTTGTACAATTGTCAAAACCATGATTTTTCCTAATGTGTTACAAACCTCGTGCTAGATCCCTTTTTATGTCTTCCAAGTTTTCCAGGCCTACCGAGATTCTGACCAATCCATCTTTGATGCCCGCCAGCTCCCGGACTTCAGGAGCCAAGCGGCCATGTGTTGTCGTTGCAGGGTGTGTTATTGTGGTTTTAACATCACCCAAGTTTGCGGTAATTGAGATCATTTCCGTTGCATCAATCAACTTCCATGCCTGTTCCTTGCCTCCTTGCACCTCAAAACTGACTATCCCGCCAAAATGGCTTTGTTGACGTTTGGCCAGCTCATGTTGCGGATGTGTAGGCAAGCCAGGGTAATGTATCTTACTAACACTGGGACACTGTGCCAGCCACTTTGCCAATTCAAAAGCACTGTCACAATGCGCTTTCATCCTTACCGCTAATGTTTCCAGCCCTGACAAAAACACCCAGGCATTAAATGGGCTCATGGTTGCGCCGCCAGTCCGCAAATAAGGGTAGATGAATTTTTCTATCAGCTCGTTACCGGCGATAACCGCACCGCCAATACATCTACCTTGTCCGTCGATGTATTTGGTTGCCGAGTGGACTACAATATCGGCGCCCAAGGTGAACGGTTTTTGCAGCACGGGAGTACAAAAACAGTTATCGACTATCAATAAGCAACCATGCTTATGTGCAATAGTAGCTAATAATTCAATATCTGCAATCTCGATAAGCGGATTAGACGGTGTTTCCAGAAATAAAAACCGGGTATTGGGCTTAATGGCAGCCTCCCAGTCCGCTGTATCTATTAAATCGACAAAATCCGTTTCAACACCAAATTTGCCGAAATAATTCTGGAACAACAAAATAGTATTGCCAAACACACCCCGTGAGCAAACCACATGATCGCCCGATTTCAGCAAACCCATACCCACCGCCAAAATCGCGGCCATGCCTGATGCAAACGCAAGGCAGCGTTCGCCACCTTCCATATAGGCAAGGCGTTCCTGAAAAGCATTCACTGTGGGATTGGTGAAGCGGGAATAGATATTGCCGGGTTTTTGCCCGGTAAAACGCAGCGCCGCTTCTTCGGCATTTTTGAACACATAACTGGAGGTCGCAAAAATCGGCATACTGTGCTCGTCTTCATGGGTACGCTTCTGCCCTGCCCTTATTGCTTGGGTTTCAAGGCCGTAATTTTTCCAGTCTATGTCTTTCATTTAATTAATAAGTAATGTTACACAGTCAACGATTCACCATCCCGTATGCCGCGCCGAGCGCCGACGTTTTTATCGGGAATAGCCCGATAGGGTGCGCCAGGGATGCCGCACGTTGCCAAAGGGACAGGAGTCCCTTTTGGCAACCCCCAATAAAAACGACGGAGCGCAGGAAGC
>PMDM01000200.1 GCA_003155565.1 Methylococcaceae bacterium
GGAAACTGGGTACATAGCGTAGGTTGGCAAGATAGCCTTGACTGGGTTTATCCGGCATATCCTGGCCGAAAGGCAAGCTGCCATTGAGCATCTCGTAGGTAATTACCGCCAGGGAATAGAGATCGGATTTTACCGTACCGCGTTGTGCCGTGTGGTATTCAGGTGCAGTGTAATTCAACGTGCCGAGGATATTATCTCCGCCATCAAAGTCCCTTGGCGTAATTTCAGCGATACCGGCAATTTTCACCGAGCCAAAGTCGATAATTTTGACCACGCCGTTTTTGTCGAACATGATATTTTCGGGCTTAAGATCCTGGTGCAACATCTCTTTGCGGTGGAAGGCGCGTAATCCCTTGGCAATCTGTTCCACTATTTTGCGGGTTTCGTTGATATCTGCTTTGGGGTAGGCGTTTATCCAGTCTCTTAGCGTTTTTTTTCCCAAATATTCGGTTACGTAATACACACAGCTTTTAGGACGATCGGAACGAATGACTGTAACGACGTTTTCATGATTAATCCGTTTTCCAGCCCATTCTTCATGCAGAAAATGTTCAATGAAGTGAGTGTCGTCGTCGTAAAGTATGGAGGGTGTTTTTAAGATGACTTGGGTGTTGGTTTGTGTGTCCAAGGCACGGTAAATTTGGGTACGCTTACTAGCGTGTAATTCAGCTTCGATGCGATAGCCATCCAGCACCATGCCCGGTTGCAACGGTGGCGGAAACGGCAGGTTGGCATGACGGCGCAGGATTTCGTCTTCCTTAGCTTCGGGCAAACCATCCACCCTCAGCAGTTGGCAGGTCAGGTTGTCATCGCTGTTATTGGCCTTGGCTTGTTGCAGAATTTTCTCGGCAAGCAGAAACAGGTCGGTGCTTTCGCCCAATAATTTCTTTAGGATTTTGTCGTCAATAAAATCATGTATCCCGTCTGTGGTCATCAAAAACAGGTCGCCTTGCTCCAGAGGCAGGGATTTGTAATCAACTTCCAGCCGGGGTTCTATACCCATCGCCCGGCTAAGGTAATTTTTATCCTGGGAAATCCAGATGCGATGGTCGCGGGTGATCTGTTCAAGGTTTCCTTTACGCAAGCGATAAATTCTGGAATCTCCGATATGGAAGATATGCGCCGTATTGGATTTCAGGACAATTATGCTTAAAGTGCTGACCATGCCTTTGGTCGATTGATAACGGATTTGCCCTTGGCTATACAGCCAGGAATTGGTGGCGGAGAGGATTTTTTGCCCGGCCTGCTTGACCGACCAAGAATCCGGGGTGCTGAAATAATCGCTCAAGAAGCTGCCGACACAGGATTGGCTCGCCAGTTTGCCAGCATCGCTGCCGCTCATGCCATCGGCAATCGCGGCGGCGATACCTTTGTGGGTCAGTTGCGGTTCGTTTGGGATAATCGAGCCGACGAAATCTTCGTTGTCGGCTTTTACGCCTTTGTCGGTGGCAAAGCCGACACTGGCTTTGAGTGAAGATGTGGTCATGGATGATTATTAATTTAACTCAATCATCTTAATCGTACCATCTTCCAGAATTTTTGACATGGTTGATTGTATTGTCTGGCAAAGTCCTTCTGTGTCTGTGACCTTGAGTTCAACAATAAGCGAAGCGTTTTCAAAAACTCAGGCAGACGGTAAGACGGTTACTCGCCTTTTACCTTTCTTTCTAATTCCGCGTGGCTAATGTGACGGACATCTTCGCCATTAATCATATATACCAGATGTTCACAAATGTTGCAGGCGTGATCGCCGATACGTTCCAGTGAACGCACAGTCCATAGGACATTGAGAGTTCTGGTAATATTTCGAGGGTCTTCCATCATATAGGTTATTTGTTGCCTTAGGATGCTGGCATATTCCCGGTCTACGTCTTCATCTCTGCCCGTTATCGCAGGTACTTGCTCAATAGTCATACGGGCAAATGCGTTTAATGCATCATGCAACATGCCCTTAACCAAATCAGCCATGTGCTGTACTTCGTAATAAGGGTTGTGTTTGTTACCCTCAATGTCTGATAGATGAATAGCCATTTTGGCAATAACTTCCGCTAAGTCGCCAACCCGTTCCAGCTCATTAATGATTTTAAGTACGGTCATCAATAGCCTTAAATCGAAAGCAGTGGGTTGGCGCAATGCTAAAATCTGTGTACATTCCCTATCTAGCGATATTTCCAGGTTATCAATCTGGTTATCCTGCTTGATAACTTGTTCCGCCAGTTCAACATCAGCGCTGGTAAAAGCCTTGATTGCCTGCTCTATCTGCTCTTCAACCAAGCCCCCCATGGTCAATACGTGATTACGAATATCTTCGAGTTCCTTGTTGAATTGCTCAGAGATATGATGCCCGATGTTGGTGTTTTCCATCTTTTTACTCCTGATTGAGGATACCATTAACCGTACCGACCAGTAATATAGTCTTCAGTCTGCTTCTTTTTGGGTTTGGTGAATAACTGACTGGTACTGTCAATCTCAATCAATTCACCCATGTACATGAATGCAGTATAGTCGGAAACGCGTGCGGCCTGTTGCATATTATGTGTCACGATAACGATGGTATATTTTTCTTTAAGCTCGTTAATCAGCTCTTCAATTTTTAGTGTTGAAATAGGGTCTAATGCCGATGCGGGTTCATCAAGCAACAAGACTTCCGGCTCAATCGCAATCGCCCTGGCAATGACCAAGCGCTGTTGTTGCCCACCGGAAATACCCAAGGCATTATCATTGAGTCGGTCTTTCATCTCATCCCAAAGCGCTGCGCCGCGCAAGGCATTTTCGACGGTTTCGTCGAGGGTGCGCTTGTCGTTGATGCCTTGTATGCGTAAACCATAAGCTACATTTTCAAAAATGGATTTGGGGAAGGGATTGGGTTTTTGAAATACCATCCCCACACGCCTGCGTAATGCCGCTACGTTGACCGATTTATCATAGATATTTTCATTGTCCAGCAGGATCTTGCCGTCTATTTTAGCGATGTCCACCAGATCGTTCATGCGGTTGATACAACGCAGCAGTGTGGATTTGCCGCAGCCGCTAGGGCCTATGTATGCCGTTACCCGCTGCTTGGGTATTTCCATATTGATACTATGCAAGGCTTGCTTTTGTCCGTAATGCAGGTTGAGATTTTCTATTTTGATGGAAATCTCAAGCTGTTCCTGGACATTATCACGTCCACGTAATATAGAATTCATGTCAATTGCGTGGGTACGTACGTGTTGTGTCGCCATATTTAACCTTCCAATGCCCGATATTTTTCCCGCAAATTGTTTCTGATAACAATCGCGGTTAGATTAAGTCCAATTATCACCAAAACCAGCAATAATGCCGTTGCATACACCAAAGGCCGCGCCGCTTCGACATTTGGGCTTTGAAAGCCGACATCATAAATGTGAAAACCCAGGTGCATAAATTTTCTGTCTAAATGGACAAAAGGCAAATTACCATCCAGAGGTAATGTAGGGGCGAGTTTAACGACACCGACCAACATCAATGGTGCTACTTCTCCCGCCGCCCTGGCGACCGCCAAGATAAGTCCCGTCATGATGGCAGGACTCGCCATCGGCAAAACGGTGTTCCATAAGGTTTCAAGTTTGGTAGCGCCCAATGCCAGACTACCTTCACGGATTGATTTGGGAATACGCGCCAAGCCTTCTTCGGTGGCAACAATGACTACCGGCAAAGTGAGCAGTGAAAGAGTGATGGATGCCCAGAGTATGCCCGGCGTTCCATAAACCGGTGCGGGTGCAGCCTCTGGAAAAAATAGATGGTCGATATTGCCGCCCAGTATATACACGAAAAAGCCCAAGCCAAATACGCCATACACTACGGAAGGGACACCTGCCAGATTGTTGACCGCAATCCTAATCAACCGTGTGGTAAAGCCTTGTCTGGCATATTCGCGCATATAAACCGCAGCGATAACGCCAAAGGGTGTCACGATAATTGACATAATGATGACCATCATGATCGTACCGAAAATTGCCGGAAAAATACCGCCTTCGGTAT
>PMDM01000147.1 GCA_003155565.1 Methylococcaceae bacterium
TCCTGTTTCATAGATTCAAGTAGTGTTTGGGTGTCATTGAGATCATTATTTTTTCCGGCTTGTTCCATCGTCTTGCACAATTCAGTGAGTTTGCCGCTGCCGACGTTGGTGCTGAGTGATTTCAAGCCGTGCGCCAGTTTACGGATCTGCTCGGCATCTTCATTTTCTATGCTGAATTGCAGATTGCTGAGCGTTTGCGCGGCATTTTGTTGAAATGCTTCCGTTAATGAAATTATAAAAGCCAAGTCGTCAACATTATCCAATTTGAACTGTTGCGTGAAAAATTTCATATTAATCGAGGTCGTGTCTTCTACCAAATTACTGGCCTTTACCAGCGTTTTGATGTCCGTTTTCAAGGCGGGTTGATCTGAAATAATCAATTTTTTCGGTAGCCACTTTTGTAGTGTTTTACTTAAATCCTGACGGGTAAAAGGCTTGGTGACCCATTCATCCATGCCAGCGGCTTTGCATTTGGCTTCATCCTCGTGCAATGCGTGGGCTGTCAAGGCGATAATGGGGGTGTGTTTGCCGGAGTCCGAGCNNCTCCGGCATCTGGCAATCCATAAACACGAGATCAAAGTGATGTTTCTTCAATGCTTTTACCGCTTCAAAGCCATTGTTGACTAAATGTACTTGACAGCCCAAGTCTTCCAGAAACCGCTGTACGACCAATTGATTGGCAGGATAATCTTCTGCGACCAGTAGCGTGGCTTTAAATCGAAAATTAGCATTCGTTTTAAGGGATTTTGGCGATGTCTTTGATTTTTCCAAATCCACCCAAAACCAGAAAGTTGAGCCGATGCCGGGTTGGCTATTAACGCCAATTTGCCCTTGCATTAATTGGACGAGCTGTTTAGAAATGGCGAGTCCCAGCCCTGTACCCCGGTAAACGCGGGTCATTGTGTTGTCGGCCTGGGAAAAAGCATCAAAAATCAGGTTGATCTTATCTGGATCAATACCGATTCCGGTATCGGTCACCTCGCAGGACAACCTTACTTTGTGTTCTGGAAGAGTCTTACTGGAAACGTTGAGGGTCACCTCGCCCTGGGCGGTAAATTTAACGGCATTGCTGAGCAAGTTAACTAAAATCTGGCTTAACCTGAGTGAATCTCCGGTCAGAACATCCGGTAGCTCAGTGTTGACTTGCAAACGATACTTCAAGNNTGAGTAGTAGGGTCGAAGATTGCTTCATCACCTCGACGGAACGACGCTGATCATCGACTAAATCGCTGTGCCATAAAAAATCGGCCATCCCGAGAACGGCATTCATCGGTGTCCTGATTTCATGGCTCATATTGGCCAAAAACTGCGATTTTGCCCGGTTGGCAGCTTCGGCTTCTTCTTTGGCAGCCCATGCTTCAGCGGCAACCCGTTGCAATTCAATGTTCTTATTCGACAATTCAGCAGTGCGATCCTGCACTTGGACAGTTAGCATTTCCCGCTGCCATGCTAATAACTCATCCCTTTTATGAATTTCACCCAGCATTTCATTGTAAACATCGACCAATTGACCGAATTCATCATTAGTCGTTTTAATGACACAGCAGGTGAATGTTTTATCACGGGTGACCAAACGCATGGCTTGCATCAAATCCAGCAAGGGATCTGAAAAAATCCGTTGTAGGCGTGTTGAAAGATACAAAACAGCCAGTAAAGTAAAAAAAACAAGTATGCCGGTAATCAGGTAAAAGCTGGATAAAAAGGCATTTAAACGGCTGAGGTCATCCACCAAATGCAGGATGCCGATAAGTTCGTCATCCATAAAAACAGGCCTAAATAAGTGTAGATGACCTTGCTGGTCATGGACGGTAACTTCCGAATAACCTGTTTGCAGCGGCTTTCTTGATGAGTTATCGAAGATTTTCTTTAACCGTAGCTTCAATGTATCCAATAAAGACGTCTTTGGAAGCATTAACGCAGCGTCATCCATTACGAGTTTGAGGGCTTGTATAGCCGCTATTTGTCCATTGCCCTTATTAGCTGTATAAGCCGTTTTATAAGCGGCAACTAATGTGCCTTCACTGTCATACAAGAAGGCTAAGGTTACGCTCGGCTGATTTTTCAAGGATTGCAGTGATTCATTGGCCGAATCAAAATCCTTAAAAGCTAATGCTGCCCTGCTATTCCAGGCGACGATACTGGCAAGGGACGATAAATCCTGTGCGGTTTGTTGTCTGCGGTTGATGTATTCCCTGATAGAGAGTGCGGATGCCACAAAGAGTAACGCAAGAATTGCAGCCGAACCAATCGCCAGTGTCAGCTTGGTCCGTAGTGAAGCGTGATGAAAATAAGTGTTGATTCGATTGAGTCCAAACATGGATTCGGCTTATGGATTAGGATTGCTTTGTTGCGCCCAATAGTTTTGAAATTCTTCGACTGGCATGGGTTTGGAAAAATAATAACCTTGTACGGCATCGCAAGAGGTATTTTGCAGAAACGTGTTTTGCTGAATGGTTTCAACTCCTTCCGCAATCGTATTCAAATTAAGCGCTTTGGCTAACGCCAAAATTGCATTCACTATAGCGGCGGATTCCGCGCAAGTGGGTAATTCTTTAACAAATGATCGGTCAATTTTTAATGAATCCAGGGGAAAACGGTTGAGATAACGCAGGGACGAATAGCCGGTGCCAAAATCGTCAATTGCCAGTTTTATCCCTAAACTTTTCAGTGCGTTTAGTTTTCCCAACATGTTGTCGGTGTCTGCCATAAGCATGCTTTCCGTCAGTTCAAACGTTAAAAACGCAGGATTTACGTCATATTCCTGAATGATTCCTGCAACCATAGGTATGAATGAAGATTGATTAAATTGTAGGCTGCTCAGATTAACGGCGATGGTCAACTCGCCCAACCCCTGTTGTTGCCAGACCTTATATTGACGGCACACTTCACGAATAGCCCACTCACCTAATTGATTGATAAGGCCGTTTTCTTCAGCCAAGGAAATAAAATCATCGGGCGGTAAAAATCCCAGGTGAGGACTTTCCCAGCGTAGCAAGGCTTCTGCACCAATAAGTTGGCTGGATACAATATCCACGATGGGTTGATAATGTAAGCGCAACTCGTTTTTGGTGACGGCGTGGTGCATACAGGTTTCCATTTCCAGCCGTTTTTTGGCCTTTATACCCATATCTTCATGGAAAAATCGGTAGTGACCTTTACCTGTTTTTTTGGCGTGATACATGGCGATATCCGCATTTT
>PMDM01000074.1:0-2446 GCA_003155565.1 Methylococcaceae bacterium
TCACTCAGCACGAACGGTTCAAACAGCAACAGGCCGAATCAATAGTGCGGTAAGTTCAAATTCAAATACCGACCAATAAGCGACGTTCGCACAATAAGCAAGGACAGCCTTCGTTCCGTAAAATGGAACGTTATACCAATCTCAATAAGTTCTNNCCTTCTCCAAAGGGAGAAGGCCAGGATGAGGGGATTTATATAACAGCTTTTTGGGATTGGTATTACATAGCTAAAAACGCCCTTTTTGCAAAGGGCGCATTTAGGTTTACTGCAATTCTTTAACCTCACATGCGGGTGATAATTTGGGTGTCTCCGAATCGCCAGCCTTCTTCATGTAAAGAACTTGGTTACCTAGAAACGCAATTAGGTCTTTCTTGCTATTTTCATCAAGTTTGGCAAAAGCATTCCGTGAGACCTCTGCTTCGCCACCGTGCAGCATAACGGCTTTACGTAACGTGGTAGCCCTGCCATCATGTAGCCATGGACCGGTACAGGCAACACCCCACAATTCCTTGGTACCAAAAGTTGATTTTCCTTCTTCTTCTGAATGTTCATACTTGACGATGGAATTAACCGGTTCATAAGGCACCATTGCCATATGTCCTGTACCCAACTCATCAATGGGTTCGGCCAGGCCGTCACCCATGTAATGCTTCTTTAAATCGCCATACAGCTTGACGACTACTTGACCCTGTTCCTTTTCTAGCGAACCTAGATGGATTTCCTTGCCATTTTTGCAAAGTAAGTTGTCAGGTTGGTCGCTAGTCAGGTCGAAAGTAACCGCTTTATCTGGGATCACACCCTCGTCGGCGAGATTGACAGGTAAATTATTAGCTCCAACTTCAGTTTTATCTCGGTGGAACGGAGATTGGCTGGGTTCGCTGAAGATCGCGCTTTTCAGTGTGAGCTTTGGTTGATGACAAGAAGCACAATCGACTCCCTCTTTACCAAATAACTTTTCCCCTCTGGCAATTTGTTGGTGTTCTGAATGGCTCATTTTGTCAAGAATGCCGAGTTTTTCCAGTTCGAGCTTCGTAGTTGGTCGTGGTTGCGCCGCCATGTAGACCGAAAACACAGTCATATCGCCAATGGTCAGTTCATCTTTTATGCCATCACCATCGCCGTCTATGCCTTTACCGACGATCTCAGTACCTTGCATACCGATTTCGTTATGGCCGGCACCTCTCATGAAATCGCGGATAAAAGCGACGCTTTTTTTCCACTCAAAAGGACGGACAACCAAATCTGAATCCACACCAGTAATTTTTGATTGAGTATCGTCAATACTGGCTTGACCGCTGCTACACGTTATCGTGATATAGCCAAAATTAATACCTTTCGCAATCAGATCACTTTTGACTTCTTTGTTTGAAGCACAAGATTCTTTACCAGAATTTTTGACAATGGATTTAAGCTCATAGGTCATTTCTTCCGCCAATAATTGCAATGCGCCTTGGCCAAAAAGATGCGGGGTATTACGTTGAATCATTAATTTAGGGTCATTGCTATGATTTGGATCTCGATGAACATTTAAAGCGACTGTTCCCGCTCCATCTTCATCCGGAAGATTGTGGCATTCCTTACAGGATTGAGCGTTAGGGCCGGTCGCTCTGGTGGGTGTATGCGTTGCCCATTGACCAGAAGCAGTTAGATCTGCTCGGGGCATGCGCGTATACTGAGATATCAGGCTACCGCCTACGTTTGCACCGCTGCCTTGTTCTTGGGTAAAAAATGTACCAAAGATGATGTCACCTTTTTCGAAAGCTTCCTTGAAGACCTCTTTATGTTTGCCTGCGGCAATCTTTGTTATCAAATCATTCTGATCAACATGAACAAAATCTTCCTCCCCACCAGAAGCCTTGTCATTCGGACATACGCCGATTGTAGAAGATTCCACTACGTTATTGATGGGGGCAATAGTTGGTTTGGCAGGTTTGTAACTGTTATCGTTACAACTGACTAGAGCGAATAGCATAATAGTAGAAAATAAATGCGCTAATTTCATAACCTGATCTCCACTTGCATTAACATAATTGACACACAGGCGAAACCGTATCATTCAATCGAAGTAAGGCTCACCTTTACCAGAATTTCCAATTAGTGCCGCTAAAGTGTTTAGCAGATAGACCAAGATATTTAGCGGCCCACGGTTTGGAGTACCGAAATGGTAGAAAGTATTTTTCAAATTGGCGTAATTTCAAAGTTCTGACTGTACACTCTCTATTCTGCTAAGCAAGGTATTATTACCAAAATTTTCAGAAAAAATTAGAGTTATGGCTTTAAAGTGATTCGATTCAGATTCTGTGGAGAAGCGTACCGGTTTAGCTATAGGTATTAGCAAGTGTTAATGCAAGAATGAGGAGTGGCTGTTGACTACAAAACGGCTTCCAATTTTTTCCACTTTAAGCCTCCATTTTACAGATTTAGTTAAGGAAACTCTGATTAAGTCC
>PMDM01000074.1:2559-3312 GCA_003155565.1 Methylococcaceae bacterium
CTTCATAAGGCCGAATCAATAGTAAAAACATTTCAACGCTGTTTATCAATCGATTGGCTTTGGCTGTACAACTAGTTGACTTGGAAATTTCGTGGGGTCAAGATCATTAAGGCATGCAAATCCATTAACCTTTGTTAAGGATTGATAATCCAGTTTTGTGCATTTTTTAATTCATCGAATGGAAAGTGTTTAATTTCTGCAGAGATAAAATGTGCCGCGATTTTTTCAACGAAATCCCCCAATACTGAGTCTGTAACAAGAGCCACATGGGACACTTTTTTATGATGCTCCCTAACAAATTTAAAATGCTTGAGTAATGAACCAAAGGATTCCCAGCCAGGAAATGTTTCTGTAAGTATTATGATGCCCTTTGGGGTTCCAGATTTCTCAAGGAAAGGGTCAATGACACTCGAAGCGTATTCAAAGTCTTGTTCTGATAACGCACCATCGGGGGCTAAAGTTACAATTCCACTTCCTTCATCCAGCTTTACATTTAGCATTGCATTTCTCCTACATCTGACAATTTATTAGCTATGTGGCCTGGCTACCAGCCCTTTCCAACTTATTGATTCAGCCTTATGGAGATTTAACTTCCGTTCGCCTTGAGCCTGCACCACAGGCACTTCCGTTGGTCGTCGAAAGGCTTATGTGCTTCGACTCACTCAGCACGAACGGTTCAAACATCAACAGGCCGAATCAATAGGAATGTTTGATGAACTGTGCTTGGTACAAATATCAGATTCATTAAATTTA
>PMDM01000216.1 GCA_003155565.1 Methylococcaceae bacterium
GGAAGAGGAATTGGCGTTTCTGGAACGGACATTAAAGGGACATACAGATTTTTATACGTTAATTGCCGTCCACCATCATTGCTTACCCACCGGAAGCCTTTGGATGGACACCATGATGATTAAAAACGCCCAAGCGTTATTCGACCTTATCAAGCATTATCCCAACGTGAAAACCATCATAAACGGGCATATCCATCAGGCGATGGATGTCCAAATGAANNACCGCTGGATAAACCTTTGCAATAACGGCAGCATAAACTCCGACATCGTCCGCTTGCCTGAGCAATTAAAAGGCTTGCAGGCAGACACACTAGGTTATTGAAGCTTAGGCTTATTTTTGCTGATCTCATTCGTCGATGCCAGATAGCCTGACGCATCCACCGGAACTGAATCGATGGTAAGTATTGCCCCCAACTCGGTCATCGCCCGTTGATAAACCTTGCGTTTAAAGTACACGACATCCTTAAGTGGCTCCCAATAATCTACCCAACGCCAGCCATCAAATTCAGGCTTACGGCAAAGATCAAAGCGCACATTGGATTCATGGGTAACCAAGCGCAGCATATACCATATCTGCTTTTGACCAATGCACAGAGGCACTGAATTTTTACGGATGTAACGATCAGGTAACTGATATTTCAGCCAATAGCGCGTTCTGCCTAACACCTGTACGTGCTGTGTTTGCAGCCCCGTTTCCTCCCACAATTCTCGATACANNCGTGCTTGATTCCGCCTTGCGGAAACTGCCATGCGTTTACGCCCATCCGTTTTGCCCAAAACACGCGACCCTCGTCATTGCAAAGGATGATGCCGACATTGGGCCGGTATCCTTTTGAGTCGATCATGTCAAAAAACCTTTGTCTTTTTCCTATCCTACCTCCACAGTCTGCGTATGATAAAATTGCGAGATAGGATGGAATTAAATTAGTTACTTACATTGTTCCATAAAAAAAGCCTATATGCCATAGGGCATATCCCTTTAATTTTTTATGACAGGTTAACTGTGAGTTTAGCGATTTTTGATTTAGACAATACCTTGATTGCCGATGACAGCGACTATCTGTGGGGACAATTTTTGGTTGACCAGGGCATCGTTGATAAAGCCTATTATGAGGAAGCCAACGCTAAGTTTTACAGTGACTATAAGCAAGGAACCCTGGACATTTCCGAGTTCCTGCATTTTTCCCTGAAACCGTTGGCGGATAACAAACCTGACGACCTTTACCGGTGGCGCGACCAGTTTATCGAAACCATCATCCGTCCACTGCTATTAAAACCCGCCCAACAGCTCATAGCCAAACACAGCTTACGTGGCGACACGCTGATGGTCATTACCGCAACCAACCGCTTTGTAACCGAACCTATCGTCAAACTCTATGGCATTGAACTTTTATTGGCGACCACGCCGGATTTTGTGGACGGCAGGTATACCGGCACCTTTACCGAAATCCCCTGTTTCCAGGAAGGCAAGGTTAAGTTGCTCGAAGAATGGTTGGAACAATCCTCAGAAACGCTGGCAAATAGCTGGTTCTACAGCGATTCATACAACGACCTGCCTTTGCTTAAACGCGTCGATAACCCAGTCGCAGTTGATCCTGATGAAAAACTAAGCACTTATGCGAAAGCAGCGCATTGGCCGATTATTAGCCTAAGGACAAGTGATTGCCCGAATCAGCATTTTCAGAAATAAGGTGGTAAGCATCGTTTACTCTTGTAAGCCCGCTAATTTATTCTGATTACTTTATTTCCATTGAAAAACTGACAGATTTTGTCAGTTAGTTACATTAATTTTTGTATCTTACCGTAAAACCTTCGGCAGTTCAGTCTTTAGGCATGGGGCTACTTTGCTGTCCGTCACAGAATTGAAAAAATTATATGCTTATTCTTTAATACTACCCTGGCGTTCATTTTGTGGTACATACCATATTTTTCCATTTAATATCAATAAGTTGTTTATTCATAAAATCACTTAATTACCTTATACACAATAAATCTCCGCTCCAAAAAAATCCTAAATCTCACTATTGGCATGGTAAATGCTTAATCCATTATATAACAAGCACTTTTACTTTGAGACCTACATTAAATGAAAAATATTATCAAGTCAGCCCTGTTCCTTAGCCTATTAATGGTTGGTAGCGCACATGCTGCTTTTATTAATGCTTACGATGCCACTAAGTGGACTCAAACCGTTAACGGAGGATCTATTAACACTATCGGAGCGCCAAATTCTGTGACTTTGACGAGCAGTAATAACGGCGGTGGCAATAAGAACCAAGACTTTACCATTGCAGCGGCAGGAAATGGCATCGTTAGTTTTACTTGGAACTATACGACAACTGACATTAATAGTAGCTGGGATTCGTTCGGTTGGTTGTTGAATGGCGTATTTACAAAACTTACGGTTAATGGCCCCACTTTAACTCAGTCAGGTACTGTTTTTTTTAACGTACTCATAGGAAATGTGTTTGGTTTTAGAGCGAATTCGCTTGATTCAGTCTTCGGTTCAGCAACAACAACGATTTCTAACTTTAACGCACCTAATGCGATTCCTGTACCTGCTGCGATTTGGTTGATAGGCGTACCATTGCTGGGTTTGTTGGGTAGAAAGCGTAAAGCAGCCATATAAAACGGCATAACTTAAGAACCTGACTGGCATTGCCAGTTAGGTTTTTTGTTTGTCGGAAATCTGTTCCTCCAATCCAATACAAAATCAACCTAGGTATCATCAATTCTACCTAACTCCTACTAAACGATTTCCTTATCTTGCAAATACCGCCGCAATAAATCAAGAGCGGATAATGCCGCTTGATGTTGTTTACGTTTGATGTCTCCGGCAATGCTGCGAACAGTCTGTTTGTGTTCCTTGTTAACCAGCAGCGTGTTAGTGACAGTCAGGGAGGACTTATCGCTATTTTTATCTGTGTAATAATCTTTGGAGGTTAATTGGATTAGAACCATATCGGCACCAGTGCTTTTTTGTACTGCAAGGGCAATCGCTTTGGCAGTTGCCATCAAGTCGTCGGGGTTATTGTTAACTCCAAGCCTCCGTGTCAAGGTCGTAATTGATTGCTCGTAAATAGCGCTTAACAACCAAGATACCCCTATGATTTTTGCCGCCAATAAGCCTTGGCTGACTGTTTCAACAACAGCAAGGGTATGGCCACCTGCTGTCATCAATTGGTCTACCACAGAAACCAGATCGCCTGACTGCTGTCCCAAGCCTTCAATCGNNGCTTGCGGATAATCGCTAGGAAATAATAGTTTGGTTTGTACTTCGCCTAATTCAGCACGAAAGCCTAGCTGTACTTGGGATGGAATCTCAATCTTACTTACCCGTTCTTGAAGATCAGATTCACCTATTCCGATGGTTTTAATCGTAATTAATTGACTGGGTTGTAAGACAAATCGGTCTGCCAACATCGGCTGGATATGTTCCAGAAACAGATGGCGCATTTCTGAGGGTACGCCCGGTACAAAAGCAAACCAGCAACGTCCATGTTGTAACGCAAATCCGGGTGCTGTGCCAGTATGGTTATCAAGCCGTATGGAACCTTGCGGTAGCAGCGCTTGTTTGCGGTTGCACTCCGGCATAGGCCGGTTCCGGCCAATGAAAAACTGCTGTATTTGGGCAAAGGCAATTTCGTCGAATACCAAGGGAAGCCCAAAAGCCTTGGTTACCGCCTCAGCCGTTAAATCATCGCTAGTGGGGCCTAATCCTCCGGTACAAATGCAGCAGTCGACACGGTTTGAAATGTCCAGCAATACCTGTATCAAATTTTCCAGCTTGTCGCCAACGGCGGTATGACGGGTAACGTGGAAGCCCAAAGCCACAGCTTGTTGCGACAACCATGCGGCATTGGTATCGACGACTTGTCCAGTGACTATTTCTTCACCTTGCGAAAAAACCTCAAAGGTTGGATTCATTCCTAAAATCTCGTCATCAAAATTTGATACCAAAATGGCAACGCAATCAGGCTAAGTGCTGTGGTCACTGTGACGGCCATCGCGTAAAGCGAGCTGTCCAGTTGATAGCGGTCACACAACACAATACCCAGCACCATGCTTGGCATGGCCAGATCAAGCACTGCTGCCGCTTTATAATTATTTGCCATAGCCAGTTGATCCACCAAGACGATTGCAAATAGCGGCATCAGGAGCATTTTTATGACGACAACGGGTATGATATAAGGAATGTTTCGTACTCTGACGGCCTTCCAGCTTAGCGCCAATCCTAAAGAAAATAACATCAACGGCACGACGGCTCCAGATAATAACTTTAATGTCCCGGTTAGCCAAATTGGGGCTGTCAAACCATTCAGGTTTAATAACACCGCAATGCCCGCCGCCCAAAAGGGTGGCACATTCAGGAATGACCAGATCGGTTGTCGAATGCCCGAATCATCCCTGCCATAGTGCCGCACGACGGCTACGCCCAGCGTAAATAACAAGGGTGAGGCTGCAAAAAGATCAATCTGGATGACGACGGAACGCGCCCAACTGCCAAAGGTTTGCTCTAACACCGGCAATCCCAGGTAGGTGACATTGGGAAACGCCGCAGCCAGTATAATGGCTCCCAAACATCGGTGTTCAAACTTGAACAGCCTTCCAATCGACCACATACAAACCATTCCAAACAGAATGCTGGTAACCGCTAACATCGTGTAGTGAAGAGAATGTAAACCAATATCCGCTGTCCATAAAACCTCCAAAACCATTGCCGGCAAGAAAAAATAATAGACCACCGTGGTTAGCACCTTGCGTGTTTGCTCTGCGTCAAGTCCCATTGGTCTAATTATTCGCCAGGCAATACCACAGGCCATGAGTAGAGACATCTGTATCAATGTTGAGTGCATAATCTAAGTTTCATGTTGCATTGGTTGATTTTACCACTCACAATTTGTTAAGTTCCGGTAATATAGTGCTAGCCTTATTTTGCCGTGTAACCAACCATCTACTTTGTTGAGTTTTTTAAGTACCAGGCATTTTCCCTGACCAAAACAAAAAACATCTTTATCCATAATTATAAATAACTCAGCAATGACATTTGACCCTTCATTTACCACTTCTTACCTGGTCGCTTTCGCAATGGGCCTTGCCACCAGCTTGCATTGTGTGGGAATGTGTGGCTCCATCATTGGCACGCTCACCTTAAGCTTAAGCCCAGAAATACGGAACAGCAAACGGCTTCTGATCCCGTTTGTGTTTAACTACAATCTTGGCCGGATTACCAGTTATACCTTGGCGGGTGCTTTGGCTGGAATTGTTGGATCCTTCATCCCCGCTCCCGTCACTGAGATCAATGGTTACCGCATATTGCAGTTATTGTCGGCGGTCATTATAGCCGGGGCGGGATTTTATATCGCAGGCTGGTTGCCGCGTTTTGCTTATATTGAGAAAGCCGGTGTCCATTTCTGGAAAATAATAGAACCTTATGGACGCAAACTTATCCCCGTAAAAGACCGTACCCAGGCTTTTCTGTTTGGTATGGTGTGGGGATGGCTGCCTTGTGGACTGGTCTATACTGCCCTGGCGCCCCCCTTGACCACTGGCGATATCAGCAAAAGTGCCCTAACCATGTTTGCATTTGGTTTGGGTACTTTACCTGCTGTTATGGGTGTAGGTATAATGACCAGCGTACTGACGCGGTTATCGAGAATGCAGC
>PMDM01000227.1 GCA_003155565.1 Methylococcaceae bacterium
ACAGACCCTTTAACATCTTGATTCTTAGTCGGATCTGAGGATTGTCAGCTTTGAAGGAACACCCCAAAAAGCCATTGGCTCATAGTTTGGATATGGATAATGCCCTCTATTTAGTTTAATGTTACTTGCTTTGGTTTCGCATCGTTGCTTAACGAGATCGAGAACTGAAATTGGTTTTCCACTACAACAATTGATTACTCCTACGGCCTGAGGATTTTCAAGTGCAAGAACAAAGTTTTCAGCCACTTTTTGAATTGGCAAATAGTCACGTAATTGATCGCCCGCAGACATATCAAAAACTGGTAGCCCATCATCAATTGCACAGTCTAACTGCGCAAGAAGGCTATTTTTATTTTGTCCTTCACCATACATATAAAACAGACGCATCCACTGCAATGTAAACGGTCTTTCTTTCTGCAGCAATTGAAGTGCCTTACGTAAAGCATCTTTAGCAAAACCATAAGGTGTCGAAGGGTAGGTTTTCGTCTCTTCAGTTAATGGGCCGTATTGCATACCATATTCAAGGCATGTGCCTGCAACTAATAAGTGAGGCACTCCTGACTTAACAGCAGCTTCCAAAAAAGCCAGGTCGGCTGGCAAGTTTTTGCTAATGTGAAAAAAATCCCGATAGTTCGGAAGCCTAGGCCATGCGAGATGCACGATTACGTTGGGCAGGCGCTCAGGCTGAAACAGGGACTTAAAACCTTCGTGTAAATCACACTGAATGAACTCGACACGATCAAACCATGGCATTTCTCTTGCCCGTTTGATATTACGGGCAATAGCAACAACAGAATGCCCACGCACAAGCAACTCATTAACCACATGCCGTCCCACAAAACCCGTGGCCCCAGTAACCATTACCCTCATGCAAGAACCTTCAGCTCAGGTACCGCAATCACAAACTTCCCTCCCCAAGAAAGTATTTGTTGCTGTTGCTGGGTAACCTCGTCAGCAATATTCCATGGCAAGATAAACACCCAGTCGGGCTTGAGTTTAGCAAGTTCTGTAGGGGCGAGAATTGGAATATGGCTTCCGGGCATGAACTTGCCCTGTTTTGAAGGTGCGGCATCACAAACAAAATCGATCAAGTCGTGTTTTATGCCAGCATAATTCATTAGGGTATTTCCCTTGGCTGCAGCACCATAGGCCGCAACAGACTTACCCATACGCTTTTGCTCGATCAGAAAAGCAAGAAAGTCATTTTTGACTTTATCCGCTTTCTGCTGAAATTCTTGGTAGACACCGAGACCTTGCAAGCCAAATGTTTTTTCTCTTTCGAGCATGGCTGGTACAGCGCGCTCCGTGGCCCTTGGGTCACTGTCGTGGCATCCATAGATGCGAAGACTGCCTCCATGAGTAGGCAACTCTTCTATGTCAAACACCCGCAATCCCGCTTGTGCAAAAATACGGACAACTGAAGTCAGCGAAAGATAGGAGAAGTGTTCGTGATAGACGGTGTCAAACTGGTTGTGCTCAATTAAACGCATTAGATGGGGGAATTCCAAATTAATGGTACCCCCTTCCTTCAACGCGATACGAAGCCCCTGCGTAAAGTCGTTGATTTCGGGAACATGTGCGTAGACGTTGTTGCCACAGATGAGGTCAGCACGTTTTCCACTCTCAGCCAAGGTTGTTGCGGTTACTACTCCGAAGAATTCACGCAATACTGGTACACCAATTTTTTCAGCTGCGTCTGCGGTACTGTCCGTTGGCTCCACGCCAAGACATGGAATATCCGCAGCCACAAAGTTTTTAAGCAGATAACCGTCATTGGAAGCCACCTCAATGACAAAACTTTCTTTCGTCAACCCCAAATTTTTCGTAATCCCTTCCACATAACGGGCAGCGTGCTGCAACCAGCTTTGCGAGGTGGATGAGAAATAAGCATAATCCCCAGAAAACAGTTCATCCGCCTCGGTGTAATCCTCTGTTTGCACCAGCCAACATTGGTCGCATACGTATAACTTCAAAGGAAAAGTTGTCTCAGGTGCTCGCAACGCCTCTTTGGAAAGATAGGCATTTGAGGGAGGTGCATAGCCAAGATCAAGAAAAACATGTTCTAACTCAGTATGGCAGTGACGACACTTCATAAAACTATTCCTTTAAAATTTTCTTTTAGATGCGGGTGGCTGAGATCTCGTGAAGAAAGGTCGGTTGGTGTTAGCGGCCAATTAACGCCAATTCGCGGATCGTCAAATCGGACAGCTCCTTCAGCTCCTGGCGCGTAAAACGCCGTGTGCAGGTACAGTAATTCGCTGTCCTCTGCCAACACCTGAAACCCGTGGGCACACCCCTCAGGTATCACAAAAGCAAGGCGGTTTTCCGGTGTTAGTTCAACGGCAGTCCATTTCAGAAACGTCGGTGAGCCTTGCCGCAGATCGACTGCCACGTCGAAAACACGGCCTTTGAGGCAGCGGACTATCTTCATTTCCGCATGGGGTGGATTTTGGTAATGCAGCCCTCTAACAGCGCCAACACTGTGAGTCATCGAGTGATTGATCTGGACTATTTTCTTCTGACTAACAATTGCTTGTAATTCCTGTGAACAAAACAGCCTGGAAAATGCCCCGCGATTATCTTGATAAGCCGTGTTCTCTATAATCCATGCTCCAGGAATGCTGGTCTCAACTAAATTCATGAAGCTACATCTCCTGCCCAAGAAAGCCCACGCTCCTTAGCGTGTCTGATATAGCCCTGTAGTTGGTTAAGGCTAACCATATCGCCACGATCCAACCATGCCCGATACCATTCCGCCGTCGCAGCGACACCCTCATCGAATGTCCACACTGGTCGCCAAAAAAGTTTTTCCCGTGCGTTGCCGCTGTCCAGATGTAGCAATTGGGCTTCATGTGGCTGAGGCGTATCGCTACAAATCCATTCAACACTCGGCCAATCTGCCTTCAATACAGAAAGTACCTGTTCTACTTGGCGATTCCCTTCTCGATCCGGGCCGAAGTTCCAAGCATCGGCACAGGCTTTATTTCCTTCTAACAGTTGCTGACCAAGTATAAGGTAGCCGGAAAGGCATTCCAACACATGCTGCCAAGGTCGGGTAGCTTTGGGTGAACGTATCTCCAGGGACTTTCCGGCCTCTACAGAACGAACCAAATCAGGAATCAGACGATCCTCAGACCAATCTCCGCCACCAATCACATTACCAGCTCGTGCGGTTGCTAACAATGGGCTGGAAGATGTATTAAAAAATGACTGCCGATAGCTAGCTGCGACCAGTTCACTGCCCCCCTTGGAAGCACTGTAAGGATCATGTCCCCCTAGTGGATCATTCTCTCGATACCCCCAAACCCATTCCTTGTTCTCATAACACTTGTCGGTGGTGACCACCACCACGGCGCAGGGCCGGCCGGCCAGCCGCACCGCCTCGAGCAGGTTGACGGTGCCCATGACGTTGGTCGAATAGGTGGACACGGGATCGGCATAAGACGGACGCACGAGAGATTGCGCCGCCATGTGGATGATGATTTCAGGAGCGGCCTGTTTGACCGCCGACGTGAGCGCGGAGAGGTCGCGCACGTCGCCGACGTTTGACGTCATGCCCTGCAGGATGCGCGCTTTATCGAAAAAAGAGGGATCGGTCGGCGGCGGCAGCGCATAGCCCGTGACCTCCGCGCCGAGCGTCAGCAGCCATTCGCACAGCCAGGCGCCCTTGAAACCGGTGT
>PMDM01000172.1 GCA_003155565.1 Methylococcaceae bacterium
ACTGGCTTACTTTGGTCTTTGGGTGTTATTGCCGAAATTGTTTTGTTTTTGTTTATGAAGGGCTTATTAAAGCGCTATTCTTTGCGCGGCATCCTGTTGACCAGCTTGATATTTGCCATATTGCGCTGGGTATTGATTGGTGGTTATGTCGAAAATCTTGGTTTGCTGATATTTGCCCAATTGCTTCATGCCGCCACGTTCGGAGGGACGCATATTGCGGCTATCCATTTCGTGCATCGCTTTTTCGACCATCAGCATCAAGCTAAGGGGCAGGCTTTGTATCATAGCCTCAGTTTTGGTTTGGGTGGTATGTTAGGTAGCCTGTTTAGTGGTCAGTATTGGGAACCATTAGGGTCTCATGCTATCTATTCTATCGCCGCAATCAGTTGCGGATTTGCTTTTGTGATTGCTTATATTTGGGTAGGCCGGGAAGATTGTTGCTACACTTGAGGTAAGGAAAGCTGTGTCAAAAAAACTTGCACCTTCCTCCAGTCACCTTGTACCTTATATAAGGTTCTAATATTCGGGAATTATAGTGTTTGAAATCATAAAAAGCGGCGGTTGGATGATGCTGCCTATCATTTTGAGTTCGGTTATCGCGATGGCTATCGTCGGCGAACGTTTTTGGTCGTTGCAAAGAAAAAAAATACTGCCGCCGGAATTGCTCCCGCAGGTTAGGAAACTGTATATGGAAAATAAAATGGACGAGCCTACCTTACGACGTTTAAAAACCAGTTCGCCGTTGGGATATGTTCTGGCAGCTGGACTTGCTAATAGCAGCCACGGACGACGAGTGATGAAGGATTGCATGGAAGAGGCTGGCCGTAAGGTTGCCCATGATCTTGAGCGCTTTCTTAATGCGTTGGGTACTATTGCGGCCGTTGGTCCATTGTTGGGTTTATTGGGTACAGTCTTCGGTATGATAGAAATATTTTCTTCCATGATGAAGCACGGCGCTGGCGACCCCAGTTCTTTGGCGGGCGGGATTTCGGTCGCCTTGATCACCACCGCAGCGGGATTAACGGTTGCCATACCCAGCTTGATCTTCCATCGTTATTTCGAACGCTTGGTGGATGAATTCGTTGTCAGCATGGAAGAGGAAGCCTTAAAACTGATCGATGTGTTACACGGGGATCGTGACGAGGCATCCTGATGAAATTTCGGCGAAAAAAGAGAGAAAAAGTTGATATAACATTGATCTCAATGATTGATGTTTTATTTGTACTGTTGCTTTTTTTCATGGTTTCGACCACGTTTAACCGGCATACTGAAGTGAAGATCAAGCTCCCGGAAGCCAGCGGAGCCGAAGCTGAAAACCATCCTAAAAACGTGACCGTAATCATCGATGCCAAAGGCGATTATTATCTGACGGGAAGCGATGACCATAGCCGTAAATTACCCGATCAGAGCCGGGAGACATTAATGCGTGAATTACCAAGACTTGCCGCCCAAGCAAAAGACATTCCATTCATTATCAGTGCCGATGCTAAAACACCCCATCAGTCGGTGATGACCGTGCTGGATGTTGCCGGACAAGTCGGCTTTAGCCATATTACTTTCGCTACGCAAGAGGCTAAGACCGAAGAATGAAAAAAACTTGGAGTCGATGGGCGGAGGACATTTGGTATAAGGATGCCTTTCTTGGCATATTGTTGTTGCCGTTTGCCTATATATTTTCTGACATTGTTAGGATCAGGCGATATTTATACCGACGTGGCATATTAAAAAGCCTCACCTTGCCAGTTCCGGTTATTGTCGTCGGCAATATAACGGTGGGTGGAACAGGTAAAACGCCACTAATCATCTGGTTAGCCGAATTGCTTAAAAATGCGGGTTACAAACCAGGCATAATCAGCCGAGGTTATGGTGGGCAATCTGAGACCTGGCCGCAAATTGTGAATGAGAATAGCGATGTCAGTAAAGTTGGCGATGAAGCCTTATTGATAGCTAAACAAACCCGATTGCCTTTGGTTGTTGGCCCGTCACGAGTCGAATCGGCAAAAAAATTGTTAACCAAATTCGATTGTACTGTGGTGTTATCTGATGATGGCCTCCAGCACTATAAACTCAATCGGGATATTGAAATTGCAGTAGTCGATGGTGAACGGCGTTTTGGTAACGGCTACTGTTTACCAGCAGGGCCTTTGCGTGAACCCATTTCACGATTAAGTAGCGTTGACTTCATTGTTGTTAATGGCAATAAGTATGGAGACAACGAGTTTTCCATGCAGTTAGTTGGCGATACGGCTATAAACCTGAGTACAGGTGAGATTAAACCGTTGCAAGAATTTCGAGGAATTGAATGCCACGCATTAGCAGGTATAGGGAATCCAGAACGGTTTTTTAAATTACTCGAATCGAATGGCTTGATTTGTACAACGCATAGTTTTCCCGACCATTATCAGTTTCAGCGTAGTGATATTGAATTTGGCGATGATAAACCCGTGTTAATGACCGAAAAGGATGCGGTAAAATGCACCCACTTTGCCGGACAACATCATTGGTATCTGCCAGTGAAAGCCGTTCCTGAACCTGCTTTCGGGCAACAACTTTTAGACTTACTTAGACAAAAAACATGATAGATAAAAAATTACTCGATATCCTGGCTTGTCCTTTATGCAAAAGCCGATTGATCTATAACAAGGCCAATCAGGAACTTATATGCAGGGCTGACCGTTTGGCTTTTCCCATCCAGGACGACATTCCTGTAATGCTGGAAGATGAAGCCCGTGAATTAACGACCGAAGAAGCCGATGCCTTATACAAATGACGCTACGCTTTAAGGTCGTTATTCCAGCTCGCTATGCGTCCACCCGCTTGCCGGGCAAACCGCTGATCAATATTGCTGGTAAGCCCATGATCGCCCATGTCTGTGCAAGGGCACAACAGGCGGGAGCAGAAGAAGTTGTGGTTGTCACCGATGATGAGCGGATATTTCAAACGGTCACCGATTTGGGTGTACGGGTCGTCATGACGCGAGCGGATCACCAAAGTGGTACGGAACGGATTGCCGAGATTGTCGAGCAAAGCGGCTGGGCGGGGCATGAAATTATCGTTAATTTGCAGGGCGATGAACCTTTGATTCCTCCAGAAATTATCCAAGAACTTGCGGCAGTTTTGGACGGCCAACAGCAAGCGGGGATAGCCACATTGGCCGCTAAAATCGTCGATTTTGAGGAAATATTCAATCCCAATGCAGTGAAAGTGGTTTTAAACAAGGCTGGATATGCGCTGTATTTCAGCCGTGCACCTATCCCCTGGGACAGGGATGGCTTTGCCCAGAAAGGCAAACAAGTTTCGGAAAGGACGACTTATTACCGCCATATCGGCATGTATGCTTACACCGTTAATTTTCTTCAACGCTATTGCCAGTGGGAGCCTTCAGTACTAGAAAAGGTTGAATCCTTGGAACAACTTCGCATTCTTTGGCATGGCGAGGCGATTAGGGTAAAAATCGTAGAGAAAACTCCGGCTGCTGGGGTTGATACGGCGGAGGATTTGGTCAGGGTTGAGGAGTTGATGAGATTGCAGTCTCGTAGGCCGCAATAGTGATGGCTTATTGCGCCTTACGGCCTTTATGAGCTATCAGGCACTGAGGTTACAAAGCTAAGACACGTTGGAAGGCCAAAATCGACGGTAACGAAATGGTGGATTACGATACGCTTATCGCCCGATGTTGTGGTGGCTTTTAAAAAAGCTGGGCGGGGTTGGCAGGCTAGAATTGATACCACCTTGGAAAGAGTGGATCAAGGAACAATCAATCTAAATCTGATGGTTGAATAGTTCAACCTGACTGGAGGTTTTGGTAGATGGTGTAAAATCGCATGACCAATGGCGGGGTGTATCTGATACTTATAATTTGAGCCTCTTGCAAAACTCACAGT
>PMDM01000158.1 GCA_003155565.1 Methylococcaceae bacterium
GCGACTCGATGCCGCTTGCTTCCTGCGCTTCTCGCATTTACCGGGAGTTGTCAAAAGGGACTTCCTTGTCCCTTTGACAACGTGCGGCATCCCTGCCGCACCCCTAACGGGCTATTCCCGATAAATGCTCCGATGCTCGGCGCGGCATAACGGGATAGGGTGGATTTTTAAATGTAGGATGTGCTGAACAAAGTGAAGCGATCAATCGCGAACGATGCGCCTCGTTCCTCGGCACATCCTACGAGCTTAAAAGGTACACGGTGAGTACCCCACTTGGCATTTATTTATTGCGCTCTACGATCAATCAAATAAATCTCCATTAGAAATTACTCGAAATTCCCTTGCATTTATTAGTTTTGTGCTACGTTGATTAACATGAAGATCACCAACGCATTCTACAATTTGTAAATTTTTATGAGCACTATGTGATTGCCAATATTCATTAATAGGTAATTCAATATTTACGCTCTTATCGACACCATTAATTGTTGCGAGAATAGTTATAGTACCTATGTTATCTTCTTCTTGGTGTGATAATTTAGCAAGGTAGCCTGGATGAAACATAGTGGAATCCGGGGCAGATAGGACTCCGATTATCCCGGATTCCGCAAAGCTGCATCCAGGCTACAAACTAACCCGTTTTCCCCAACACCAAAACAGAACCCAAACCCAAACTAGCCTCCAACAACGTCTCCCAAGCATCACCTCGCTGTTGGCCTTTGATTTGGCGGTCTGCTTTTGCACCCAAGACTAAGACATTATTTAATTCGGTATGAGTAAGCCGTTTAGCCGATGAATCAATAAGCTGTTTACGTTCGCCCCAAATACCATTTTTTTTCAGGATAAGTTCTTTTTCACCTTGACCCTGAGCTGCTTTATAGCTAATCAGGATTCGGGCTTCCCGCATTAGCGCCCACAGCACGATGGCGGATGCAACGCCTTCCGCTTTTAGGGACGACAATATTTTAAGTACCTTATCAGCCTGCGCGGACAAAGCCGATTCAACGAGTTTAAATACGTCATACCGGGAACTGTCTGCCACTACGTCCATGATTTGCTGCGTACTCAACTTGCCCGCGCCATACAGCACATAGAGTTTTTCAATTTCCTGGGCGGCTGCCAGAAGGTTGCCTTCCACCCGGTCAGCCAGGATTTTCACTGCTCCGTGGTCTGCAATAAGCCCACGCTGCTGCATCCTGTCCTGAACCCAACGCAGAAGGTCTTGTCCGGCTAATGGCCAAACTTGGATAATACAGGCCACCTTATCTAGGGCTTGAAACCAGGAAGATTTTTGTGCGTCCTTGGTGATTTTCCCGGCGGTAATCAGCAATAAGGTGTCTTCGGGCAAGCGTTTGCAATACGCCGCTAAAGCTTTTCCGCCTTCTGCGCCAGGTGTTCCTGACGTTAATCTTAGGTCGATGATTTTTTTATCGGCAAAGATAGAAAAGTTGTCCGCAGAAATATTCAGTTGCTTCCAATCAAACAGCTTGTCCGCGAAAAAAATTTCCCTGGCAGTAAAATCCCGTTCTTTTGCGGATTTCCTGATTGCATCGGCCAGTTCGCCCAATTGTTGAGGCTCATCGCCGCTGATGAAATAAACAGGGGCTAAGGCTTTCTGCAATGTGGCAGCTAATTGCTGGGGTTTAATCTGCACTATTTGCCTTTCGTCTCTACTGCCGAACGGCCACGGTTAATAATCGTCTTGACTACCTGCTGGTACATCTCATTTCTGATCACGGTTTCTTCATTGCCTTTAGCGATAACATCTTGCTGGTCGTTAAAGTATTCGCGCCTGAACTCGATGGGTTCGCGCGCCACTAGCACACCATTTTTGGCATTAAGCAGTTCATATTCCAGATGGCCTGCCAGTTCAATCTCATTCGACCGCCCTCTCTGGCTCAAAGACAGTACCCGACGATCAATGTCGTCTTTAAATACTCTAAGCACAATATCAGCTTTCTCGGATGAGTCGGTAAGATGTCCAGAAGACGATTTCAACACGGTAATTAATTGCTCACGCAAGGCGGGTGAGCCACCTTGCAAAAAAATGGTTTTCATACCCGCAGGCAAACCATAAGCTCCTCGCAAATGATAGCCGCAGGCCGTAGTTAGCAGGGCGATAATTAAGGTGATTGACAGGTTTATCCGCACAAGCTAACTCCTATACAACGATATTGACCAATTTCTTGGGCACTATAATGACTTTTTTGATGGGCTTGCCGTCAATGAATTTAATCACATGCTCGTCGCATAAAGCCGCTTTTTCTATTTCTTCATTAGAAGCCGATGCTGAAACAGTCATTTTGCTGCGTAATTTGCCATTAACCTGGAGGACGAATTCTATCGAATCCTGCACCAAAGCTGTCTCGTCCACTTGCGGCCACGGCAAACCGACGACTGCTTCACGATGCCCCAAATCCAGCCACAATTGATGACAGATATGCGGCACGATGGGCGCTAACATCAAGACAATGGCTTCCAATGCTTCTTGACGGATGGCCTTGGCGTTATTGGATCCATCCTCAAACCTGGACAAGGTATTGAGCAACTCCATATTTGCCGCGATAGCCGTGTTAAAAATAGTACGCACACCCATGTCATGGCTGACTTTCTGGATGGTTTGATGTGTGTGCCTTCTTACCGCTTGCTGTTCAGGTGTTAACGATGCCCTATCAATGGGCTGCTTAGAACTGACGGACGTAACATGCAGGTAGGTTTGTTTCCAAAGCCGTTTCAAGAACCGTGACGCGCCTTCCACGCCACTATCCGACCATTCCAGGGATTGTTCGGGCGGCGCGGCAAACATGATGAACAGGCGCACGGTATCTGCCCCGTATTGGTCGATCAAACCCTGCGGATCGACGGTATTGCCTTTGGACTTGGACATTTTGCTGCCGTCTTTCAAGACCATACCTTGGGTCAGCAATTTTTTGAATGGCTCATCGCAGGTAATCAGCCCTTCGTCCCGCAGTAGCTTGGTGTAAAACCGGGCATATAACAAATGCAGAATTGCGTGTTCTATTCCGCCGATGTAATGATCGACAGGTAGCCAATGACTGGCTTTAGCATCCAGCATGGTGTCAGCCTTGTTACAGGCAAATCTTGCAAAATACCAAGATGATTCCATGAAGGTATCAAAGGTATCGGTTTCGCGCCGCGCAGGTTTACTGCATGTTGGACAAGTTGTTTTCGAGAACGTTGGATGCGCCACTAACGGCGATTGCGAACCATCCAGGATCACATCTTTTGGTAAGGTGACAGGTAAATCCTGCTCAGGTACTGGCACTGTTCCGCAATCATCACAGTAAATGACCGGAATCGGCGCACCCCAATAACGCTGGCGGGACACGCCCCAGTCGCGCAAGCGGAATTGTACTTGCTTGTCACCAAGTTTTTTAGCCTTTAGGTCGGCGGCAATCTCATCGACAGCAGCCTCATATTTTAAGCCGTTATATTTGTTTGAATTAATACATATTCCGTATTTACAAAAACTGTTATCCCAGTCAATCCAACTTAGAGGCTCTGCGCCATTAATGTCTAAATATGGTGCCTCATCAGGTGTGCCATAATTAACACTTTCACTCCTGATTCCCTGATTAACATTTTTATCACTCCAGCTTTCTGGAACGATAACTGGTTTAATTGCCAGGTTATATTTTTTAGCAAAATAAAAGTCACGTTCGTCATGCGCCGGTACCGCCATGACCGCGCCTTCGCCATAGCTCATAAGGACATAATTGCCTACCCAGACTGGCACTTGTTCGCCTGTTAACGGATGGGTAACGCTTATGCCCGTCGGCATCCCTTTCTTTTCCATCGTCGCCATATCGGCTTCTGCCGTGCCGCTTTGCTCGCATTCTTTTAAGAATTCGGCAAGCTCAGCATTGGTCCTGGCGGCATAAAGTGCCAGTGGATGTGCTGCTGCGACGGCACAAAACGTAACGCCCATAATCGTGTCGGCTCGGGTGGTGTATACCCAAAGCAGTTCTGCTTTGCCGTCCAGTTGATAAGGGAACGCAAACCGTACGCCGTAACTCTTGCCTATCCAGTTGGCTTGCATGGTCTTGACCTGCTCCGGCCAGCCGTCCAGCTTATCTAAGGATTGCAGCAATTCATCGGCATAGGCAGTAATTTTTAAGAACCACTGGGCTATTTCCTTGCGCTCAACTTTGGTGTCGCAACGCCAGCAACAACCGTCGATGACCTGCTCATTGGCAAGCACGGTCATGTCTTTTGGACACCAGTTGACTGGCGCGGTTTTCTTGTAAGCTAAACCTTTTTCCAGCAATCTAAGGAAAAACCATTGCTCCCACTTATAATAATCAGGATCGCAAGTGGCTAATTCCCTATCCCAATCGTAACCAAATCCCAAGCGCTTCAGTTGGTCACGCATGTAGTCGATATTGCTGTATGTCCAGTCTGCTGGATGCACACCATGCTGCATGGCGGCATTTTCAGCCGGTAGCCCGAAAGCATCCCAACCCATTGGTTGCAGGACGTTCTTGCCCAACATACGCTGATAGCGGCTGATGACATCGCCAATAGTGTAGTTACGCACATGCCCCATGTGCAGTTTGCCGCTGGGGTAGGGGAACATGGACAAGCAATAGTATTTTTCACGGTCGGACACTTCCAGGGCTTTAAACGCCCCCGATTCTTCCCATAGTTTTTGTACGCTTTGCTCAATCTCTAGCGGTTGATAATTTTCCTGCATCCTTATCGTCTTTAGTCGGTCAAAAGCGTTAGAATACCGTACAGACGCGTAAATCTAAAGTGTCATTTTCAGGAGTCGTACCATGGATAAAAATAAATTAGTTACTGCTTACACGGACTTGATGGAGCATCTTTACCTGGCGATGGACGATACGCTGCACTCAATGGCGGATGCGTTGGACATTGCGAAAGACAAGATAAGCGAGGCGGGGAACCTGACCAAGGATGAAATCAACACAATTTCGGATGCCCTCAAAAGAGATATTGAAAGCGCTGCGCATGGCTTGCCAGGCCATCAGGATGCCAATTCGCTGTCGGAGTGGTTCAAGTTTGATATTGATTTAATTGAGAATTTTACCCTGGATGCCTTCCTTAGTCTGGCGGATAAAACCCGCATAGAACTGGCGAAATTGGGCGAGGAGGCAAAACATCATACGTATCAAAGCGGTGACGTAACCTTGCCGGGTACGTTTACTTGCCACCAATGCAACAAGGAAATTGCTTTTAAAGCGCCCAGCCAGATACCAGAGTGTCCTGCCTGTCAAGGCAGAACTTTTATCCGTATTTGATATTAGCGGCTTTAGTTCTATAATGAGGTTTTCATCTATTTGATTTAACGGGGAAAATAATATGCGTAGAGTCATTTTTAACCAGAAAGGCGGAGTAGGTAAATCAACGATTACTTGTAATCTAGCGGCTATTAACGCCGTTGAGGGAAAAAAGACTTTGGTTATCGACCTGGATATTCAAGGCAATTCTACTCAGTATTTGCTGGGTAAAAAAGTAACTGACAGCGATAAAACGATCGCCCATTTTTTTAAAGATTGCTTAAGTCTTTCACTGTTCGGGGGCGGCAACACAACTGGGCTTGAAAATATCATTCACGAAACACCCTTCCCAAACTTATATATTATCCCTTCACATCCTGACCTTGAGCCACTTCAAGCCCGTCTGGAATCACGCATGAAGACTTTAAAGCTAAGGGAAGCACTGGAGAAGTTGACAGGATTCGACACTATTTACTTGGATACTCCGCCCGTCCTAAATTTCTACAGCCATTCCGCGTTAATTGCTGCCGAGAAATGTTTAATTCCGTTTGATTGCGACAGCTTTTCAAGGGAAGCCTTATACACCCTGATGCAAACAATTACGGAAGTTAAAACAGACCACAATCAAGGGTTAGAAATTGAAGGTATTATTGTCAACCAGTACCAAAAACAGGCCAACCTGCCACAACAACTGGTAGAAGCGCTAATTGCGGAAGGCTTGCCGGTACTTGGCGCAATGATCTCACCTTCCGTCAAGGTCAGGGAATCTCACTCTGCATCACAACCATTAGTCCACTACGTACCGAACCACAAGTTGACCAATGAATACCGAGCGTTATACGCAGAAATCCACGGTAGTTAAGGTTGCTTTACCGATTTTTTTGCTAAGTCCGAAATCTTCAACTTATAGGCAACGATTGCCTCATTTATTCGAGCAGCACAGTAATAAGCTTCTGCTGCTGATTTTTGACTTAATGCCTTGTGCTAGAGGCTTGACTTACGAAAAATTTGGACATAAAAAAACCCAGCACTAAGGCTGGGTTTTTCCACGGACTAAAGATTCTTAAAGTGCGATAGTGCTTGACTCTGATGGTCTTTGTTTAGTACCGTCTTGAGGATCCATACAGCCAGTTAAGCCAACAATCATCAAAGCAACAGCTACAAGTGATATAACTTTTTTCATAAAATCATCCTCCAATGGGTTTGAATTTTTTATTTTATTGTGCGCCTTAAAAGCACGGTGAATTTATATCATGACTGGAAAGGGGATGCAATAGTTAAAACCTTATCCAACAAGCTGAGTCATAGAGAATTGATGTCAGCAGGTAAATCATAACTAATTTGCTGGTCAGCCCATTTCACAGACCCTATGTTAACCCATTGAGATAAAAAGTTTTTTTGTAACTGATCTGAGACCCAATGAGTTGGCGCGTCAATTTTTTTCATTTTAATCCTAAAAACTGCACCTTCAAGGTTTAAACCCATTCTATTCCCCCAGAAAGCAGTCACCTTCATGATAAATTTACGCAAGCGGGTGTTATCTATCGTGGGGGTAACGGCAATATTTGCCCACATCGAATGAACGCGCCCCCAATTAGGGGCAAGCAGCCGCCCCTGTTGACTGACAAAAGGTAACCAGCGCTCAATCCCGTTTGGGTCGATGTAAGTAATCGCCAGGATTCGGTCGTAGCCCTCGAAATGGTCGTGTAAATAGAGTGCATGAGGGGTAATGCCCAGAAAGGTCGAAGACACCATGAGCAAGGCATTGCTGGCCTGAGAAATGGGTTGGCTGATTGCCAACTTTTCAACGGCTATGGGCAATCGGTAGACAAGCCCATAATGAATTGTGCTATTTAATTGAAAAAACAGCAGCGCCATCACTATTTTCGCTAACTTCCTGGACAGTGCTTTTGGCTTTTGCTGACCAAACTGCTCGAATATTTGATGGTATAAGGTTTTATCTGCCAGGGGCAGATAAACTGGACATTCAGCATCACAGTTTATGCGCTGGCGAGAATCGGCAATTGCGCGGTATTTTTGTTCTGCGTATTGCCTAATCCCAGGTAAACCCAATAGTATTCCAAATGGTGCCAAATAGCGCATTTTCAGCAGGATTTGCCGATAGGTCTCAACGCCGGAATAAATCCTGTTTTGCTTGTCTAAAGCGTACAAATCGGTTAGTAAGGTACTCATACCTACTGAAGCCAGACCTGGGTAATTCAGGGCATGTTCCTGGGCGCTTTTAAAATCTATGCACTTGAATAGATCGAAGTGATTAAACATCAGCACAGTACGATTACATAACGGACATTGCTGATCGTAAAAAACGGTAAGTGCGGCTTGTTTAGCTGTGAACCACTGGGCGATACTACGCCACCATCTGAACGGCACTAGCAGTACGTAAAAAATTAACATGCCTATGCCAAACGGGTAGATATTCAACGTAATTATGATACCCAGATGCAGCGCCAACCCGATCAACAAATATACGATCCGTAACCGCCGATGTGCGAAAAAAAACACAAAGGTTAGCTGGAAAAGCATAATCGTATAACCGATAGCTTTTTGCAGTAGCTCAATATTAAGCAACGGCGACATATCAAGTGCAGAGACATAGTAAGGCTGAGTTGCCGGCAACCAAGAACCCAAACCGTTGCGCCAATGCTCGGCAAACAGTTTATGGACATCCGAATCCAGGTAAAGGAAACCCAAGCATACCAACACGGGTATGTGGTAAGCAAGCGCTGAGACAGTCGCCTGGGGATAATTCTTATAATGGATGAACGGTGTACTGAGTTTGTAGCGAAGGCTGTCTATCGAAAATGCCCGGTCGCCCGGCATAAACAACAGGAAAAATCCCGTGCCGATCATGAAGGTATCAAAACCGCCATCAAAATCCCGCTGCATCGGTGTGAAATTCACAAAAACGATCCAGAATACGTAGTTAGCGGTTATCGCAAACTGGTATCGGTAACCCACTGCCACACAAATAGCCACGATTCCCCATAGACATAGAAAAAGCGGAATGCCAGGAAACTCAACGTCTATATACGGGACGGGGTCAAAAATTAGGTGATTGAAATAATACAGGAAAAAAACTTCCTGCAAGGTAACAAGACCATAAAAAACGCGAAACAGACCTATGCCAGTAGCAGGCGCTTTTTGTAAAAGCAGTTGGAAAATTTTGTGATAAACGAACTGATACATTTCAAAATTCGAAATATCGAAAAAAAATGTACGGACTATCGGACAAAGGCGTTGGTAATACTGGGAAAAGCTGGAAAAACTGAGGCCGCTAACGATTCAAAAGAATCGATAGCGGCCTAAGAATAAAAAAATCAAATAATGGCTTATTGCTCGTCGTCTGGGTGTGGCGCGAAAACCCACTTCAAAAGCAAAGTAACTACGCCTATTATCACAAGAAGACCTACTACACCGGCTGGTGTTTTCAACGTTTCAGTTAAATCTAATATGAACCCCATATCTGTCCTACCTATTAATTTGTATTTTAAAAATTGCTACTTACGATATAGCAAGTGGAGTGGTTAATGATACTTTAGGCAACTTTAAAGTCAAGGTTTTGTTGGTTAGATAAGTTAGGAAAACCAAACTACTCCACCTCGAATTCACGCAGATGCCTACGCGCACGAATAAGTGAAACAGCAACAACACACACCAACGCCGCCAAAGAAACCTCCAATAACAGGAATGATGCAATCTTAAGATATGCAAATAGCGGGTGTACAAACCTGACCAACCAACCACCTGCTTCGTCGGCAAGCGCGGAAATATAAGTCATACCGCTTAACCATATTTTTAACCGTGTGGAAAAATTCGTCATCAACATTAAATGCGTCAACGTCACCACCAGCATTCCCATAGAGAAAAGATGAAAGTGTGACACCTCCAGCATACCCTGATAACTTCTGGGCTGGGTATATTGCTCCTCGGAACCGAGGTAATAGGTCACCACCGATTTTGCGGTTAAATCCATGTGGTGAAAATACATCATACCATTACTAAGCCATAGCAAAGCGACATAGCCCAGGAACATCAACACCAGCGCATTCAATAAGGATTTTCGGTGCTGTTCGCCCGTCACGAAATAACGCATCAGTTTTTGACCTGGTTTTTTACCATTGTCTGGTAGACAGCCAGCACTTTGCGTACACTGTTGACATCTGCCCGTGCGCTTAAAGTTGCACCCGAAATACCTTGTACGCCTTTACCAAAGTCCATGTCTTCTAAAGACCGCTTCTGAAACTGCTCAAACCAGCGTTCCGGCGGTTGATATTCGGGCGGTTCATGAAATGCGAGGGTGTAAACATTTCGTAACTCGCCGTCAGGAGAGAGCACTATCATTAGCGTTTCAGGCTTAGTCCGCACAGTACTGGTTTCGATAGCAGCATAACCCAATATTTTGCCGTTTTCTTTACCGACATAGAAGGTAAATAAGCCAGAGTCCAATTTAACTTTGGCATCCTGCTGGATTTTTGACATTTGCTGGTCATCAGGAAATAACGATAAGGTTTCGACCTGTGCACCCTCACCAAAAGCCAGCACCATTGCTTCGTTTTTGCTGTAAAAAATTTTGGCAAAACCGGGCATGGCTGCAGTAAGCAGCAACAAAATGATGATTAGCCGTTTATTCCTGAGCATTTCCATTATCAATTTCAAGTCACCAAATCTTTAGGTTTAGATCACATTCGAAATTTGGCCATCGCAATAGCGTTTGGTTTAAAATGTTATTGCATACCCGTATATAGCTGACTAATGATTATAATACACAACAGATCAACAAAGATTCTGTTAGAAAATAAAACCAAAGCCTAAGTTAAAATCATCCGCGAGAAGTCCTTGTTTCGCAACAAAGTTACGGTNNCATTGGGGATAGGCTTGTATTGCAGGCCCACCTGAAAGATTTGCCAATCTTTGGTTTTGTCATCGGCAAAACCGTTGGGCGCTTTAGCAATCGTATCCGAATGTTCATAACGGAAGAACGGTGCAAGATATTGGGTAGTGGTAGGCATAAGCAAAGGCAATATGTCATAACCAACTTCGGTATACCATCCGTAACTTTCAGAACCTATAGTCTCGCCTTTTTCTGCGCTTAATAAATCTGCATTATTAATATGTCCCCACGAACCCAATGCACGCCACTCCAGACCACGATATCTCCATTGCAGATGCATGTCATAGAGCTGAGTAAAAACGTTCGCCTTATGACCGGCAAAGGCCTGATTTTGTCCGGCATTGCCGACATATGCGGAACCGCCAACGGTCAACCCTGGCAACATGTCAGGCGTATAATCCATGCGTGCGACATAACCGAAATTTTCGGCATTTGCATTACTGCCACCTCCCCGACCTTCAGCAATACCGTCGGAGCTAAAACCTTTCGCATCCAGTCCATTGACCACATAAGCGGTGTAAGTCAGGTTAGGTGTTATAGAGCCAAATAAACCCGCCCCCATTTCCCGCCAGGTACTGGGTATGATTCGCTGCTCAACTTCAGGACGGTGATTACCGAAGTAAAATAGCGGCTCATGAATACGGTTGACCAACCCCATCGGCATGAGCACCAACCCCGCGCGAGCATTGGCTATCGGATCGATAAAGAAATCCAGCGATGCAAATTCGATTCCAACTTCGCCTTTTAATTCGGCGCCTTCGCCACTACTGGCATGTTCAAACTCAATTTCACTGTTGAAGAGTATGCTATCAGTAAATTTATAACCTATATACAAAACCCCTCGTTCAAGATCGGCTTTGTCTTTTTCGTTCCCTTTATCGCCGACATTGGCCTGATAAAAGCCCTCACCATAACCGCCGATCGACAGACCTCTACCTACCTGATAGACCTTCGATGCTGCCGGTCCCAGACCATATGCGCTCTTGTACTTGGCTTCTTCAGGGATTGCCAAGTTGGTGCGTAACTTCTCCACTTCCTGGCTTAACACATCGGTTTTGCGTTCTAGCTTTTTAACACTGCTCGGCGCTGCGTCCGCAACTGGGGGTTGGTCGCTTACAGGTGAACTCTTCATTTGCGCTTTCATCGCCTCAATTTCCTGTTGCTGCGCCTGGATAATTTTCCACATATCATCCATCGTTTTTGGCTTTTCGAACGCATAGCTGGGTACGCTTAAAGCAAACAGGGCAGTTAATGCATAGCTTGCTAACACCATTCGACTTATCTTCATGTTTATTCCTTTGTTTATTATTGAAGCTGGTGAACAGAGTATAAAACAAATGAGCGGGAAGATACAAATGATTCTTATTTGTATTATTTGAAATAAGCTAAGTCGGTTTTTACATGGAGCTTGAAGCCCAACATTACGAAAATGTACGCTAAGTACTCTCGAACGGTCTAGTGGCTAAATTTGCCGCACAACAACGGCTCGGTGCTGTAAAACATATCAAAGTCATTGAATTTGTGAATAAAAATCACTGAAAGACAGGGGTCAGAGCACTGTTTTACATTCACTAAACCATAGTCTGTTCCCTATTATTTCTAATTAACGATGACATAGCCTAAAATAGCTAGACATTAAACATTAATTGTGCTAAATGTCAGCTCTAGCTTAACGTAGCAAGCTAGTCGATATTTTGTTACAAGAGGCCACTGAAAGTTAATTCAACAATGCTGGGAGTAACGGAAATGACACTATTATCTGTAAATGCAACTCTCCGGCGCAGGATAGCCGTAGGAATATTCTCCATATTGTTTACCATTCCTGTATGGTCAACATCCTCTTTTACCCTTTTTGAAAGCGGCCAAGTAAGACCGCTCGCTCTCGCGGCTGATGGCAAAACTTTATTTGCTGTCAATACCCCGGACAATCGTTTGGAAATTTTTCAGGTTATTGGGCGTAACCTCAAGCATATTGATTCTATCACCGTAGGCATGGAGCCCATTGCCGTCGCCATACGCAACAATAATGAAGTTTGGGTGGTCAATCACCTCTCAGACAGCGTAAGTATCGTAAACGTACAAAAACCAGGAAGTCGTCGTGTTGTTCAAACATTACTGGTGGGTGATGAACCACGCGATATTATCTTTGCCGGCCCGAACAAATCTAGGGCTTTTATTACAACGGCCCATAGGGGGCAAAACATTGGCTTTGATCCTCAATTGACAACCCCTGGCATAGGCCGTGCCGATGTTTGGGTTTTCGATACCGGAAATTTGGGAAATTCACTAGGCGGCAAACCCATGACCGTCTTGACATTATTTACTGACACGCCACGGGCTTTGGCAACCACACCCGATGGTTCGACCGTTTATGCCGCAGGATTCCATACCGGTAACCGCACCACCACCCTCAACGAGTTCATTGTCAAAAAAGGCATCGCACTCCCAACCCCAACCCGTATCTATCCTGGCCCCCTGACCAATTATGCGAATATTCTTCAACCTTCCGTAGGCCTTATCGTTCAATTTAATGGCCAACACTGGGTTGATGAATTGGGTCAGCAATGGGATGACATGGTGCCGTTTTCACTGCCTGACCGGGATGTTTTCACCATTAATGCCAACTCCACTCCGCCAGCTGTAAACGATGCCGCTTATACGGGAGTCGGCACAGTGTTGTTTAACATGATTGTGAATCCTGTGAGTGGCCACATTTATGTTTCGAATACTGAAGCCCAGAATCAGGATCGCTTTGAAGGCAAAGGTATTTTTAGCCAAGGCCAAACGGTGCGCGGCCATCTCCATGAAAGTCGAATTACGGTACTTGGCGGCAATCCGCTAGTCCAACCACGGCATTTAAACAAGCACATTGATTACAGCACGTGCTGTGCGTCCATTCCAAATAAAGAGAACGATACCAGCGTGGCATTTCCACAAGATATGGCTATTACAAAGGATGGCGAAAAGCTTTACGTTGCCGCCTTTGGCACCAGTGAGGTCGCAGTTTACGATACCAACGCCCTGGAAAACGACAGTTTTGTGCCCAATACCGCCAATCAAATTCACGTTACCGGCGGCGGCCCAAGCGGTGTGGCGCTGAATGAGGGTAAATCCCTGCTCTATGTATTGACCCGATTCGATAACGCCATCTCCGTTATTGACACGGAATCGCGCAAGGAAATCAAGCACGTAGCCATGTTTAACCCAGAGCCTAAGCATATTGTCGAAGGCCGCCCGTTTCTTTACGATGCTTCTTTCAGCTCCAGTCATGGCGATTCCGCTTGTGCCAGTTGCCATGTGTTCGGTGATTTTGACAGTTTGGCTTGGGACTTGGGTGACCCCGATGGAGATCAGGCTACCAATACCGGACCGTTTAAAGTGCCCGAGGGAATTGGTTTCTTCTTAGGGCGGGGACGCGCCGAAAATCCACATTTCCGGCCCATGAAAGGCCCCATGACGACACAAAGCCTGAGGGGCATGGATAATCACGGCTCAATGCACTGGCGCGGAGACCGTACCGGCGGCAATGATGCCAATTTGTTGCCCAACGCGGGTGTCAATGTACAGCCCAACGGCGGCTCCTTCAACGAAGATGTCGCCTTTCGCAAGTTTAATGTCGCATTTCCTGGCCTCAACGGACGCCATCAACTGCTTTCTGATAAAGATATGCGAAAATTCAGCAAGTTTATACTGGAGATAACCTATCCACCCAATCCGATTCGTAACCTGGATAATTCCATGACCCCAGCCCAACAAGCGGGGCATGATTTTTTCTTAACGTCAAAGCCATCAGACTCGTTTTTTGAATGCACTGGCTGCCATGTTTTGGATCGCAATGGCAATAAACAGTACCCCAGTGTCAAAAAGCCCGGTTTTTTTGGCACAGACGGCCAGTTTTCCTTCGAAGGCGAATCGCAATTCTTCAAAATCCCCCACTTACGCAATCTGTACCAAAAGGTTGGCATGTTTGGCATGGCGCTACCACCGGCACCCTCTCAACCACCGTTTGATCCTTCACAGGTGGCGCCTTTATTAGGTTCAGCTATTTTCGCGCCATTTGCCAACAACGGGCCGATGGGTGAGCAAGTCCGTGGTTTTGGCTTTACGCACGACGGTAGCGTGGATACGCCGCTCCGATTCGTTAGTATTTCCCTTTTCTCTGCACGGCCTCCCGGATCTATCCCCATCGTTGACCCCATAAACACGCCCGAGGAGCTGCTGGTCGATGGTAAAGATCCAGGCAATAGTGGCGGTTTACCACCGTTTGCGCCTACGCCAGAAGCTATCGCTCAAGGTATCCCTCCACGCCGAAACATTGAGGCCTTTCTATTTGCTTTTGACAGTAACATGATGCCTATCGTCGGGCAACAAGTCACCCTGAACGCGTATAACGCGACAGAAGCCGAGCCACGGATTGACCTTCTCATCGCTAGGGCGGATGAAAAAGATTGCGATTTGATAGCCAAAAACCGTCAGTCCGGTTTTCTGTATGTAGGCGAGGGTGAATTCAAGCCGTCCTTGAAGTATGCGCCCAAAATTCATGATGTCTTTTTACGCGCCAGCGCGCTGAAATCTAAAGGCGAGGTGACTTATACCTGTGTGCCGCCAGGCTCTGGCAAACGCCTCAGCGTTGATCGAGATGCCGATGGTGTTTTGGATAATGATGATAGGCACGATAATTTACGGCATTAAGGAAGCTCTGAACAAGCTCCACATCCGTAGGGAAAAATAGCAGGAAAAAGGGGGCAGGCCACGGTTTTACATACGCTAAACTGTGATCTGCCCCCCTATTCTCGTTAACTTCGTTCGCCTTGAGCCCTTCAACCTAAAAAAATCAGTTAGATTTGATATTTACGCGCTACCGTAGGGGCAATCTCTTGTGGTTGCCCGGAGGCACAACATGCCCCGTCCGACTGAGAGACTAATTTCTATCGGATGGTTTACTTTTATCGGAATTACCCAATCCAAATGACTCAGCAAGCATCAACGCCACACCCAAGGTAATCGCCGAGTCCGCAATGTTGAATGCGGGCCAGTGCCAAGAGTTGTAGTAGACATCCAGGAAGTCTATGACGTAGCCGTAGGCCAAGCGGTCGATTAGATTGCCGATTGCCCCGCCTAACACCAAAGATAACGCCAAGGCGAGCAAGGTTTCATGCTTTTGTAACCGCGCTAACCAGACGGATAAAACCGCACTGATGACCAACGCCAAGACTGCAAAAAACCACCGCTGCCAACCGCCAGCTTCGCTTAAAAAGCTGAATGCAGCACCGGTGTTATGAACATAAGTCAGGTTAAAATACGGCATGAGCGGGATGGATTCGTAAAGCTGCATCGAATTATCAACGACAAGTTTACTCACTTGATCCAGAATTATTGCCAATAAGGACAGCCATAACCACTTCAACATACCCGATTTCATGCAAAATGCCGATGTTCGCCATCGCCGACAACGTTTTCTACACAACGTCCACACAATTCTGGATGTTCCGCATGTTCACCAACATCATAACGTTGATGCCAGCAGCGGACGCATTTGGGATGTTCAGAAATCATCACTTTTAGCTTAACGCCTTCGATTTCGGTCTGGATAGCATCAGCAGGGCTAAACTGTTCGGCAATGACCGAAGCATTTGAGGTGATAAAAATAAAATGCAGTTCACTACCTAATCGGTTTAAGACATCAAAAAACTCGCCATTGCAATACAGTTCAACTTCAGCGTTCAAGGATGCGCCAATGTCGCCCTTAGTCCTGCTTTTTTCTAGCTCCTTGCTGACTGCCGACCTTACCGCCATGATTTGTTGCCAAAACTCACGGTCCATCGGCGAACCTGCATCAAGCTCAACCAAGCCTTCATACCAAGTTTCCAAAAAGATCGATTCGCTGCGCTTTCCAGGCATGTACGACCAAATTTCATCGGCGGTATAGCTGATGATCGGTGCCAGCCAGCGCGTCAGAGCTTCCAGCACATGATACATAGCGGTTTGGGTCGAACGCCGCGCCAAGCCGTTGGTTTTGGCGGTGTATTGGCGGTCTTTAATAATATCCAGATAAAAACCACCCAGGTCTATCACGCAAAAATGATGGATTTTCTGGAAAATTTGCTGAAACTGGTAGGCTTCGTAAGCGGCGATGACTTCTTCCTGTAACAGATAAGCCCTATCCAACATCCAGCGATCTAGCGCCAATAAATCTTTGGTGGCGACAAGATCCTGACTGGGATCAAAATCATTCAAATTGGACAATAAGAATCTTGCCGTATTACGTAAACGGCGGTAGCCGTCGGATGTGCGGGTAAGGATTTCGCTGGAGACCGACATTTCACCGCGATAATCCGTGGAAGCCACCCATAAGCGCAACACGTCCGCACCCAAATCCTTCATAACCGATTGCGGCGCAACGACATTGCCCTTGGATTTGGACATTTTCTTGCCTTCGGCATCGACCGTAAAACCGTGCGTCAATACCGCCTTATACGGTGCAGCGCCATTTTTGGCTACTGATGTCAATAATGAAGATTGAAACCAGCCACGATGTTGGTCTGAGCCTTCCAGATACAAGTCCGCAGGAAAAACCAGTTGGTCGTGCTTATCGAGGACACAGGAGTGGGTTACACCGGAATCAAACCAGACATCCAGGGTATCAGTGACCTTTTCGTAATGTTCCGCTTCATCCCCCAACAATTCTTTGGGGTCGAGATCGAACCAGGCATCGATGCCGCGATCCTCAATGCGCTTGGCGACTTGCTCGATATGTTCCTGAGTGCGTGGATGGAGGTTACCCGTCATCTTATCCACAAAAAACGCAATCGGCACCCCCCAAGTACGTTGCCTGGAAATACACCAGTCCGGGCGGCCTTCCAGCATACTTTCAATCCGCGCCTGACCCCACTCAGGTATCCACTCAACGCGCTTGACTTCACTAAGCGCCTGTTCACGCAAGCCCTTCTGTTCCATGGAAATAAACCATTGCGGTGTCGCCCTGAAGATAATTGGGGTTTTATGCCGCCAGCAATGCGGATAGCTGTGCAGGATGGCATGATGATGGAGTAAGTTGCCTTTGGCTTCCAATACCTCCAAAACGTGGGCATTTGCATTGAACACATGTTCGCCAGCAAAAAACCCGGTATTAGGTAGGAACACGCCGTTCGCGTCGACTGGGTTATTCACCGGCAAACCGTATTTTAAGCCAACGACATAGTCATCCTGGCCGTGGCCGGGCGCGGTATGCACAGCGCCTGTTCCGGCTTCTAGCGTGACATGGTCGCCGAGAATAATCGGCACCGGCTTGGCGTAGAACGGATGGTGCAGCAGCTTATTTTCAAGCGCAGCACCTTTGCAATACGCGATAACCCGGTAATTGTCGATACCGTAACGCAGCATGGCATCTTTCAATAAGGCTTCCGCCAAAACCAGACGCTCCTTAGCCCCATCCTTTTCGCATTGGACGACCGCATAATCCAAATCGGGATTCAGCGCGACTGCTTCGTTGGCAGGCAGTGTCCACGGCGTTGTCGTCCAGATAACCACCGACAACGGGCCCTCTCCTTCATGCTCCGGCACATGGTGGCAGGCTTTGAGGAAGGACTCCGGATCGAACGCCGTAAATCTTACATCGATGGCTGGGGAATGTTTGTCTTCATATTCAACTTCGGCCTCAGCGAGGGCGGAACCACAGTCCGTGCACCAATGCACAGGCTTGGCGCCTTTGGCGATATGGCCTTTTTGGGCGATGCTACCCAAAGCCCTTACTATTCCAGCTTCAAACGCAAAATCCATGGTCAGATAAGGTTTGTCCCAATCTCCTAAAATACCTAACCGTATGAACGCTTCCTTTTGGATGGCAACCTGTTTCCCCGCATAGTCACGGCAGGCTTTACGGAAAACATCCGGTGCAACCTTTGCACCCGCTTTGCCTATTTTCTTTTCAACCTGTAGCTCGATGGGCAAGCCGTGGCAATCNNGGCAATCCCAGCCCGGCACATAAGGTGCATCGAATCCGCTTAGCGTTTTGGATTTTATAATGATGTCTTTTAGGACTTTATTGACCGCATGACCGATATGGATTTCACCATTGGCGTAAGGCGGGCCGTCATGCAGGATAAATTTGGGACGGCCTTGGGTCAGTGCCCTGATTGCTTGATACAGTTCGCTTTCTTGCCAACGTTTTAAGCGCTCTGGCTCACGTTGCGCCAGATTGCCCTTCATAGGAAACGCGGTGTTGGGCAAATTAAGTGTTTGTTTATAGTCCATTGTCTTCTATTGTTTGTGTAGCAAAAATCTTTTTAGCTTCTGCCACATCGTCTACTATCTGGGCTTTGAGTTCGTCCAACGTTTGGAACCGCCGCTCAGCCCTAATCTTTTGTTTAAAATGTACTTCTACAGTATAACCGTAGATGTCCCGGTCGAAGTTAAACAAGTAGGTTTCCAATACCACCTTATCGCTGCCATCAACCGTGGGGCGAATGCCTACATTGGCCACGCCCTGGATTTCCAACCCACCTATGCCCGTCATAGTGACTGCAAAAACCCCACTGATGGGGATATTCTTTCTAGCCATCCTGATATTGGCAGTCGGGTAACCGATTGTCCTGCCGCGCTTATCGCCGTGGACAATCCGACCGCACACCGAATAAGGATAACCCAACATGGCTTCAGCAGTCCTAAGATCGCCTATAGCCAGGGCATTTCTAATCAAGGTACTACTGACCCGTTGGCTATCTACCTGTAATGAGCCGGTATCTTCCACCTTAAATCCACTAGCCCTGCCTTTTTCCTTGAGCATGGCAAAATCGCCCTGTCTGGCTTTACCAAAACGAAAATCATCGCCAATCACCAAATGTTTAACATTCAGGCGTTTGACTAATACAGCATCAATAAACTGCTCGGCATCATAGTCGGCAAGTTGTTTATTAAATCGCACTATGACCAAATCATCAACGGGCAGTTTCGCAAACTGTATGACTTTCTCACGTAAACGCGTCAAGCGGGCAGGGGGCTTTCCTCCCAAAAAATATTCCAGGGGCTGCGGCTCAAAAATCATGATGACAACAGGCAAGCCCAATGCCTTGCCGCGCTTAGCCAGTTTTTCTATCACCGCTTTATGGCCTAAATGCACACCGTCAAAATTACCAATGGTCAAGACGCAACCGCCTTTGAAAAAAGGGAGGTGTGGTATTCCTCTAATTAAACGCATGTATGGCTGATAGATTAAAAGCCGCCAATTTTATCACTTGTCCCCGTCAAATGCCTTAGTCTCAGGCCAGAAAGTATTAATGTCAGCACATACGCTAAGCAACCGATGCTTATCCACTTAAGCAGATTGACTATTCTGTCTACAGGCCCCCACAGATTCCACCAACTATCATCAACAAAATAATATAAACAAGCTGCCATCACAGCACTTGCTAAAGTAACGCGCTCCAAAAACAGCAACCAGCCGTTTTCAGGCTGATAGACACAATCTTTCAATAATTTTGTTAATAACAACGCCGCATTAATCAAAGCACCTAATGATGTTGCCAGCGCTAAACCTGCATGAGCCAAAGGAAAAACCAGTGCCACATTTAAAACCAGACTGGCTATCATGGCATAAATGCCATAGCGGACGGGTGTCTTCAAGTCATGGCGCGAAGAGAACCCGGGCACCAGAATCTTGATGAAAAGGTATCCCAATAAGCCTACAGAATAAGCCTTTAAACTCTGCCCTGCTTTGTGCACGTCATTGATTGTAAATTCATTATATTGAAACAAGGTTGACAGCATCGGTTCAGCGAGCACGAACAAACCGATAGTGGCAGGCATCCCAATCAACAAAACCCAACGCAAACCCCAATTAAGCGTGGCCGAAAAAGCCTCCCCGTCGTCTGTGGCATGATTTTTAGCAAGATTAGGTAAGATGACCGTAGCCAAGCCCATACCCAAAATGCCCAAAGGGAATTCCACCAAACGGTCAGAATAATACAACCAGGAAACGCTACCACTGACCAGAAACGAAGCGACCAAAGTATCCAAAAGCAAATTGATCTGGGTGACCGAAGCGCTGAATATAGCTGGCAGCAGCCTTTTTATTATCAGGCTAACATCGGGATCTTTCAGCCTAATCGTTAACTTGGGGAGCAAGCCCAAACTTATCAAGCTGGGCACCTGAAACAAAATCTGCACAATACCCGCCGCGAACACGCCCCAGCCCAAAGCCATAATCGGAATATTCATCAAAGGCGCAAGCCATAGGGCTGCGGCAATCATGCAGATATTAAGGATAATCGGGGTTAGCGCTGGAATGGCGTAGTGTTGATGTGCATTGAGTACCGCACCTGCAAAGGCCACCAAAACAATACATAAGCCAAATGGCAACATTATCTGCAATAAGGTTACCGCCAGTTCATATTGCGTACCTTGCCAGGCAAAACCGGGGGCCAATAACATGATGAGCAAGGGTGCCAGAACCATTGCTGCCAGTGTAATCAGCAGTGTCCATGCCGCCAACGTCCCTGCCGTTTTACCAATGAATTGCTTTAAGGCAAGCCCGACCCCTTGGTGGTTAGCCATAACTGGTACAAGGGCATGGGCAAACGCCCCCTCTGTAAATAGACGGCGCAATAAATTCGGGATTTTAAACGCCACAAAAAAAGCGTCGGTCGCCAAATCCACCCCAAAAAGTCGAGCAATTAACATATCCCGAACAAATCCCAAAAGCCGGGAAATCAATGTCATACTACTGACGACAACGGTCGCTTTAAAAAGCCGCTTGCCCACTACTTATCCTGTTTGCGTAGCACGTAAATGTTGACAATGATAGCATTTATAAAGATAATGCGCGGTCAGATAACTCCCTTTGTAAAGAAATAGACACATGGCTAATACAGCACAAGCAAAAAAACGCGCGAAGCAAGCCGAAAAGAGCCGCATTCGCAACGCAGGACAACGCAGCAACCTGCGTACTTTCATCAAGAAAGTCATACTTGCCGTTAAAGCAGGCGACAAAGAAAAAGCCCAAGCCGCTTATAAGACCGCCGTGCCTATTATCGATTCAGCCGTCACTAAAGGCCTTATCCACAAAAACAAAGCATCCCGCGGCAAAAGCAGGCTGAATGCAAAAGTTAAAGCAATAGCTTAGTTTTTAAATTCTAATTCGAGACATTTGCACGGATAACAGAAACCCCGGCTGAATGGTTAAATGCCAGTTTTTTCGAATAGGTATAGACCCCTACTAGGCGATATTTGGCTGAAACCGGCATTTATCTCGCCATTTTTCATAAACCCTTGGCTCTTGTCCGTCGTTTTGCGTCCATTGGACGGAGTTATCCTGCCCACGCCGTCATCCCGACCTGGACAGCCACGCCGCGCTTGATGTTGTAGGCCATCGCCACCAGCATGAACCGGGCGTGTTCCGCGCTGGAGTAGGCCTTGTCGGCGCACAACTGGTGTTCGGTGCGGGTCAGCAGTTTTTTCAAGGAATGGGAATCGTGTTCGTTGCCTGGGGTATAGTCGATGGCCTTGACGAAGCCGTCGACGTTGACATGCGCCTACCCGTAAGTGCTGGTCTTCTTCGTTGGCCGCGACCTTAACGTTGTAACCCGCTTCGCTGTCCTGGGTGTTCTCGCCTTTGGCATTCTTGCGTGGACGGCTTTGCTTGGCCTCAATGACGGTGGCATCGACGATGCCGACCTCGCCGGTCTTAATGTACAAGCCCTTGGCCGACAATTGCCGGTTGACTTCGCCCAGCAAAGTGTCCAGCAAGCCCTGTTTGGTTAGCATTGTAATGGTCAAGTAAAACCGGA
>PMDM01000388.1 GCA_003155565.1 Methylococcaceae bacterium
TGTTTACGCGATGATCCGGTTTATTTTTCCCCTTGTTCCCGGCGTAGCGGAACAATGGGCAAACTATGTCTTGATACTCAGCCTCGTCAGCATTTTTTACGGTGCTTTGCTGGCGTTTATGCAAAACAATATTTACCGCTTACTGGCGTTTGCCACGATCAGCCACACGGGTATGCTTGTGTTCGGCATGTTCAGTTTTAATGAACACGGCCTGGAAGGAACCTTATTGTTGTCTTTGGTTTATGGCTTGGCTTCTGTAGGTATGTTATTCAGCATCAGCCTGATTAATGAGCAAACTAGAACCGCCATGATTCCTCGTCTTGGCGACCTGTTTGACAGTCATACCACCTTAGCCTTGCTGTTTATGATTACGGCGCTTAGCACTATGATTATGCCGGGTTCCTTGGGGTTTGATGCAGGTCATCTGCTGCTTGAAGGTGTGATCGAGGAACACGAATGGGGAGTTTCGGTTACGATCCTGACGGGACACGTCCTGGCTGCCGGGTTCTTGCTTTGGGCGTTTCAGCGTATGTTCCTGGCGACCTCCAAACGCCATATCCGTTATTCCAGTAATGACCAAACTATCGTACAGGAGCGGATAATCGCTATTGTCATCTGTGCCTTGCATATCGGCACGGGTTTGAATTCAATGCCTTTACTGAACCTGATTGATAAGGATGTGAGTGATCTAGTCAGCCGGTATCCGATACACAGTTCTCAGCAAGATGAAGAACAGCCGTCCGCTGATGACAACGCTGTAACTGATGACAAGGATGCCCCCGAGTGAGTATTGCAAACCTGCCCCTGCTCAGTTCGCTAATTATCCTGCCTTTGCTGGGTGCAATAGCGACTGGGTTTTCCGGCAATAAAGACCGTGCCAGGAAAATTGCCGCCTTTATTGCCATCATTGAATTGCTGGGGGCGTTGCTAGCCTTGCTTTTGTTTAATGCAGAAGAAGGTGGGCAGTTTCAACTGATTGAGCGCTATGCCTGGATACCTAATATTAATGTTGAATATTTGCTAGGGATCGACGGAATTTCGGTGCTATTTTTGCCCATGTCCACTTTTGTCACGCTCATGGCGATAGTGGCATCGTGGAATTCGATACAGCATTTGGAGCCTTTCCATTACGCACTATTACTGGCGCTAGAAGGTGTTACCATCGGCGTTTTTTGTGCGTTGGATATGGTGATGTTCTTCTTATTTTGGGAGCTTACCTTACCGCCCATATTCTTTTTGATTGGCTTGTGGGGTATCGGTCCGCATCGGCGTATGGCAGCCACCAAGTACACTTTGTTCATGTTATTTGGCGGTGTGCCATTACTGATTGCCATTGTTATATTGGCTCTCAATGCAGCGCCGCAAACAGACCTTGGCACACAACTGGTCTTTAGTTTGCCCGACTTGCTCGAAAAGCCCTTGCCAGATGATTTGCAAACGACAGTATTTTTATTATTACTGCTGGCTTTTGCCGTCAAAACCCCGTTGATCCCTTTCCATACCTGGATGCCTACCGCAACAATGGAAGGCTCGCCGCAAGTCGCAGCGTTGTTGACCGGATTGAAACTGGGTGCTTTTGGCATTATCCGCTTTACCATGCCCTTAGCGCCTTCCGCTGCCGTCGAATACAGTTGGATACTCGGTGTGCTGGGCGCGATTACGCTTATCTATGGCGCATTGATCGCCCTGTACCAGACTAACCTGCGCCGCTTGTTGGCATACTCCAGCGTCAGCCATGTCGGCTTGGTGATTGTCGGCATAGCTTCATTGAATATGCAGGGCATACAAGGCGCACTTTTTCAATTGTTCAATTTTACGATTGTAGCCAGTTCACTGATGTTGATCGCGGGTTTTATCCAACACCGCTTGGGCAGTACCGAAGTCGTCCATTTGGGTGGTTTGGCTAAAGTCATGCCCAAATTAACCTGCTTCTATTTTATCTTTGCTTTGGCAAGCATTGGCGTACCCGGCACTAGTGGTTTTCCGGCGGAATTATTACTGATTATTAGTGCGTTGGTTGCCCATCCTAGCCTAGGTATCGCTGCGCTCGCCGCTGCCGTGCTGGGTGCAGCTTACATGCTAGATTACACTCGCAAGGCGTTTTTTGGCCCGATTATTCACCAAACAGTTCGGCAGTGTCAGGACTTGCGCCGCCGTGAACTGCTGTTGCTATGTGTACCCGCTTTGCTGGTTCTCGTATTCGGATTCTTTCCCAATCTTATTCTACATACCCATGAAAAAGCGGCAGATGCGTGGTTATCGCGGATTTTAGAACAACCTGTTAAAAGCGATGAGGTTGCAGGGATGGATTTGCCGGAGTAATTGTAAAAATCCTATCCCACTAATTTAAATGGTTTGCACATTTAATCCGCTCTACCTGACAGGCCAATAAAAATAAGATACAGCGACTAACTTATCTCACTTAGTAAGCTGTCAGTCATATTCTCAGCCTGTCTCAAATAACCACCTCCAAACAAATTCAGGTGATTGAGGATATGATAAAGATTGTAAAGCGTTTTTCTTGTGGTATAACCCTGATCCAAAGGGCAAGTGTCCCGATAAGCTGCATAAAAATCCTGGCTAAAACCACCGAATAATTCGGTCATTGCGAGATCGGCTTCTTTGTCGCCGTAGTAGCAGGCAGGATCGAACATGACCGGATTGCCTCGTTTGTCCATCGCCGCGTTACCACCCCATAAATCCCCATGCAACAAGGAAGGTTGGGGCTGGTAGCCATCAAAAAAACTGGCGAGTTTTTCGCAAAGCTGCGCTCCCATGGTTTGTAAATGTCCACCGTAGCCTTTTGCCGCTGCTAACTGTAGCTGATGCTGCAAGCGTTGGATACGCCAGAATTCTATCCAATCATTATTCCTCGCATTGGGTTGTGGTGTACTGCCAATAGTATTGCTTCTATGCCATCCGTAGTAGGGTTGACATTGCTGATGCAGCAATGCGAGTTGTTGTCCAAATTGGCGGTCAGAAGTTTTGCTGGATGTACTGAATTCGATGTACTCCAGCACTAAAAAAGCATGTTCTGCCGATTTGCCATGGACGATGCATATTCTGGCTCCATTTGAAC
>PMDM01000411.1 GCA_003155565.1 Methylococcaceae bacterium
CCATGAAGTAATGACGCTTGTATCGTAAAACGCAGACCAGCTCAGTGGCAAGCGCCTCATTCAACAGCCTGATCACTTCCTTGCGGTCAGCCCCGTAGCCGGTAGTGACAGCGCCTTCCTCGATATTTTTGCGGGCACGCTTGCGTAGGGTCTGGATGTCAGACAGCACCGCTGCGTTAGCTGCGGGAGTCTCGTTTTTAGAATGTTTCATGTTCGGCTCCTTCGTATTTTACCAATAGTGGGAATCTAAGCACTAGTTCAAGTTAAGCCGTCCGTGGTGCGTTTGTCGAACCACGGACGGCTTAACTGTCGTCTGATGCAGTTTATTACCTGTCGAAGTGTACCTTTGCATCGCTCATGCACAGATCCTTTGTATCGCCGGCCAAGGCGTCACATTTTTCTTTGGCTACGGCATAGTCGGCATCGCGCGTATCCGTAGCGGCATCCTTACGTGCATCAGTCGATTTTTCAATCGCCACAGCTTTGGCTTTTGATGTCGTCATCTGGGTCTCGGCGGCACCTGTTGCCTGGACTTTGGTGGCTTTCGCTTCTTTCACACAAACGTCCTCGGCGTTACCGTCTTTGTCATCGCATTTCTGGGTGGCTACCGAATAATCGGCATCGGCTTTGGCGACAAGCGCTTTGTACCGGGTCTTAGCGGTAGGTTTGTAATTGTATTCAAGTTGGGCGCTGGCGATGTTTTTATTGCCTTTAGCTTCCGCTTCACAGATGTCTTCGGCGTTTCCTGAAAGTGAATCGCAGCCTTTTTTAGCTAACTTGTATTCTGCGTCGATATTTTTATCAAGAGACTTGTATTGTTTCTTTGACATACTTTCGGCCATTGCGCCAGCACTCAAGGCAAGGCTAATAGCAAGCGCAAGTACGTTTATGTTAAGAGTTTTCATGATTGTTTCCTGTTGTAAAAGGTTATTTTGTTGTTGGGGTTAATCATCCATGTCCTTCTTACGGCATTCCTAGCTTTCTGCATTTTCTGCCAGTCGGAAAGTTGTTTCTCTGCATCGTCTTTGGTGACACCGTAAGCTTCCTGAATTTTGCCAGCAAGATGCCCCCGCTTACCGGCGACCACGTCCAGATCATCATTGGTCAGTTTGCCCCACTGTTCCTTGGCGTTGCCCTTTATTTGTTTCCAGTTACCTTCAATTTGATCCCAGTTCATTATGTATTCCTCGTGTCTTATGGTCGTATGACGATCCGTACCGTCACACATTCGTGGGCTTTTTAAATGCTATTTTGGAAACGTGGCTTTACGAATGCTCGTATACCACATGTCACGGCTGTACTTCTTAGCTACGAATCTTTTCTCTTTGGAGTTTCTGCCAGTCTGCCAAGCGTTTTTCGGCTTCGTCGTTGTCAATCACATAGACCTTCTGCATCTTGCCACAAAGGTGATTCCGTTTGCCTTCGATCACGTCTATTTGATCGTCGATAAACCAAATCCACTGTTCCTTGACGTTGTTCATCAAGTCACGCAATTCATCTTTAATTGGATCCCAGATCATTTTGTATACCTCTCGTTAGATGGTTGTATGACAATCGGTATCGCCATACACGGACATAAGCAAACGATAGTGATCCTGGTTCGATGCCATATCGCTTGGAAAATCCGTTTGTCATGCGATGTTTGTGCCGTGGTTTAGAGGATACGGGGATTTCTATCTAATGTCCGTCTGCTACCGTACATAGTGGAATCTTTGAAAATGTCCTCCAACATTGTGTCGTTGGGACATAACCGAATCTGGTTCTCATCAATCTATGCTTTCTATGCTTTGCCAGTCTAACGGATGTAAGTGTGCTAACGCACAGAGGGCAGGAAACAATTGTGCTAATCTGATTTTGTTATTGGAGTCATCCACCTTAACAAGCTCCGATATGGGGATTATTGTTGTCCTAGATAAGCTGTCGGTTTTCCTTAAATTATTACAGGAATACACACAATGACGTTTACTCAAGCTGTCCCGGCAACCAATCGTCTGCTAGACGCCCTACTCCACAAGGATCGTGAGCAATTGCTCGCAAATTGTGAACACATCGAACTTAATATCGGCGAGGTGCTCTATCGCGCCGGAGAACTTATTCCTCACGTTTACTTCCCGACCGGGGGCTTCATTTCCTTGGTGGCGCCTATCGACAGCACAAACTTGGAAGTGGGGATAGTCGGCAACGAAGGCATAGTCGGAATCACCCTCATGCTGGGTGTCGATATCGCGCCATTTACCGCTCTAGTCCAGGGAACAGGGACTGCACTACGCATAACGGCTTCATCGTTTCTTCGTATACTTGAACAGAGTCCTGAGCTACATCGTGTGTTGAAACGCTACCTCTATGTGTCAATGAGCCAGCTTGCGCAAACGGCGGCCTGTACCCGCTTCCACTTGGTGGAAGGCCGTCTTGCCCGTTGGCTGTTGATGACCGGAGACCGGGCGCACTCCGACCACTTCCATATTACTCATGTATTCTTGGCCTATATGCTGGGTGTACGGCGCGTCGGTATCACCAAAGCAGCGAATGCACTACAACAGCGAAAGCTCATCAGCTACCNNCGCGGGGATATCACGATTCTCGACCATGTCGGCCTGGAAGCCGCTTCATGCGGGTGTTATCGGGCTGATATAGAAATCTACGAGAGTATCCTGGGTTAGAGGCCGATAGTATATCGCGCTACGCCTGGATTTGGGTTACCTCCACCACCACGGACATTACGGGCGATTGGCAGTTGGAAGTTGGGGGGGCTATAAACGAGCCGGATACGGGGGGCACTGATTCTGGATGGCGGTTCACGGCAACTGCTATGTGTTGGTTGCCGACTACTTGGCCGGAGGTTGAGTCGAATCCTTTCCAGCCGGCACCGGGCAAGTAAACTTCTGACCAGGCATGGGTTGCCCCCTGACCCTGCGGAAGTGTGGGCGAGTATAGGTAGCCGCTGACAAAACGCGCCGCCAGGCCCAAGGAGCGGCAGGCATCGATGAACAAGGTCGCAAAATCGCGGCAAGAACCCGCGCCTCTGGCCAAAGTGGCCGCTGGTGTTTGAACGCCCGGCTCTTCGCGCTGTTGGTAGGTGAATCCGGTCGCGATCGCTTTATTGATCCATTCAAGCAGAAGATAAGTTTCCACTACTTGGCCGGCGTACCAGAATTGCTTTAACCACGCACTCAACATCGGTCGGTCTAGGTCAAAGATCGTTGACAGATAAGGCCCCAACTCAACGCTCTCAGCAGCATCGTATTGAAAGGGAAAAAAAGCTGCATAATCGGCCACCAGAAAGTCTAGAGGCTTGTCATCATAGTGCTGGATCAGAACGTGGCTGTCGATTGAGAGCTGGTTGCTCGGTTTGAGAAAAGTTGCCTGGGCAACGGCATTGTCGTAGACATCGCGCTGCCATTGTAATTGGTAGGCAGGAGCAATAATCAGCTCAGCTGATTCGATTCGGATATCGCGCCCTTCGCGTGGATGCAATAGCAATTTATGTGGCAGCAAGGTTACGGAATCAGCGTATTGATAAGTTGTTAGGTGTTTTATTCGTAGGCGGCGCATGTTGTCACTCCTGAGTGGGCTTTTGTGGCTACGGCGAAGTCTGATCGACATTTTGGCACAATATCCCAAAGCGCGTCTATTATCTGTGCGCTATCGTACATACACATCCAGGGGTTTAGCGTATTCTAAATACAGTAGGGATTGAGCACTGCGGGAAATAAACACTACGACAAATATTTCCAACCCACTCAATTTCTGGAGCGGACCTGATCGTCAACGAGGACGATCAGGTCGCCTGAAATTCGCCTATATAGGAGGGAACATGTTATATCAAACTATTAAACCTTACGATGTCTCGTCCAACAACGAGAAAGCCTGGTTAATTCCCGATTCTAAGCCTTTGTCCTGGGAATACAGGGTGACACGCAGCGGTGTTATGTCCATCCGCAAATGGCTTTCAGTTGTTTCACAAGCAACCTTGATCGGTATCTTTGCTATTTCCGGTTGTAGCTCTGATCGCTCTAGTGGGCAAGACAAATTAACTCAGCAAGAGAAAGGTAGTACCACTACCCAACCTATTCACAAAGAAGTTGGCGAGGCATCTTGGTATGGGTCGAGATTTCAAGGTAAGGAGACAGCTAATGGCGAGACCTTTAACCAAAAAGAGATGACGGCCGCCCATCCGAGTTTGCCAATGGGGACTAAAGCCAAAGTGACCAATCTCGATAATGGCAAGAAGGTCGAGGTCAGGATCAATGACCGTGGCCCCTATGTTGGGAACCGCGTCATCGACCTTTCCAGCGCAGCCGCTAAAAAGCTTGATATGAAAGGGGATGGCACCACCCAGGTCAAGATTGAGACTAAATCAACCAAAAAGAAGAAAACCGTCAAACACTCCAGCAAGGTAAAATAAGGGGCAACGTGGCAACATCATTGGGTTGACTCTAGGCTAAACGCCGGTTCTTTTCCACTGTGTGCTACCTCCTTAATTAGGCTGATGAAATACGTTGGTGATAATTAGTTTGAACATTGTGGTGTAAACTATAGTCCGCATCCACGCTCCATTCACATCCTGTGCTTAACTATCAAGTTAAGTTTTGAATCCATCGGGAGCTTAAGAGGCATAGCTAATGACCATATCTGCTCAATCGACAACTACAACCTCAGACCCAGCACCCCTGAGTGCGGACGAACTTCATCGTATTAACGCCTACTGGCGAGCTTGTACCTATCTGTCCGCCGGTATGATTTATCTTCTGGACAATCCATTATTAAAAGAACCGCTCAAGCCGGAACATATCAAGAACCGACTGTTAGGACATTGGGGATCGAGTCCTGGCCTGAGTTTTATCTATATTCACATCAATAGGCTCATTAACAAGTACAATCTTAATGCTATTTTCCTGGCTGGCCCCGGTCATGGCGCTCCAGGCGTGTTGGCACCCGTTTATCTTGAAGGCACTTACTCCGAGATTTATTCCAATAAGGGTGAAGATGAAGAAGGCCTGTTGCAATTCTTCAAGGAGTTTTCTTTTCCTGGCGGTATCGGTAGCCACTGTACGCCCGAAACACCTGGCTCTATTCATGAAGGCGGTGAGCTAGGTTACAGTATTTCTCATGCTTATGGTGCAGCATTCGATAATCCCGATTTGCTGGTGACAGTGGTGGTGGGCGATGGCGAGGCGGAAACCGGGCCCTTGGCAACTTCGTGGCATTCCAATAAATTTCTCAA
>PMDM01000175.1 GCA_003155565.1 Methylococcaceae bacterium
TTCCTTGGCACATCCTATAGCTTTACGTTTCATCTAGGCTACCTCGCTACATTTAATGACTTGGCCTTATTCTCACTCTTGCTGGCAGTATGAAATTATTTCGTTGTCTGAAATTCCGTCTTTACTCGTAAGTTGGTAATGGCGTTCATCAACAACAGAAAGCCTAAAAACTTCCCCATCATCCTCTACTGCTAGCTCAAGTATTGCCAAGTCATACTCAGATAAAAATTGAAGAGCCATAGGTTTACATAATGCATTCGGATAACGTTGTTTGCAAAACTCAATGTCCTGCATTACCTGAACAATTCCAAACCTATCGCCAGGTGATTTTGCTTGGCACGGGATCACGTAATGAGCTCCTTTTTTGCTAACCCCAAGGTAAATTTCATCGATTTCAATTTGCCCTATATCTTTTACTGTGGTTCGTAAGTGATTTTGTATCGAATAACAGGTAAGTCCAGAAAATACATCAACCATTCTGTTATAACGAACTTTTGCCAATAAGGCTTGCTCATCAGTTCCTGGTGCATATTTCTTAACGATTTCTGGGGTAGCATCTGGAATCTTTACTCTTTGTCTATTATTTGAAGGAGCAATCTTTGCTGGAGAGGCTAATCTAAATTCATAAAGGCCAACCCCAGAACCAATAATTATCCACTCGGAATTTTCTGGCGCAGTTTTCTTTATCAGATCAGAGAGTTCTTTTCTAAACCTAAACGAATACGGAATATCGCCAAGATTTTTTATTCTGTCAATTCCAAGGGAGTCGCAAGCACTAGCCAATTCTTCTCTATTGAAACGGACACGTGTTGCTCCAGAAACATAATTGTTCTGAAAAATAAACTCGATGATTTCGTCGTATTTTGCCATTTCTTGCCTTAAGCTAAACGCTTTCTTTTTGGAATCACATCATCGGCGATTCCCCAGTATTCCGAAGCCTGTGACATGTTATAGCTCAATAGAGCTTCAGGCATTTTTTCTAAAACCTTACAATTCAATTTTGTAGTATTTATTCCAAGTGCATCAATCACAGAAGAACCTAACTCCTTTGAAAGCAAAGGAATAACAGCATTGCCTATTTCACGAAATCCATGCCAAATGGTCTTATGAAATTGAAACCAATCTGGAAACGTGTGTAATCTGGCTGCTTCTCGGACAGTAATACATCTTGGTATTGAGTAATGTATCGGCCTCGGTGCGGTGTATGCACCTTTGTCGCTATTAGTTCCGGCACGGAGTGTATTGCATAGGCCATTAGCCGATAATTTTAAGAATCGGCTTTTCGGCTCAACTGTTCCAGGCTCCACTTTAGAAAATCTATCGATTGAAACTTGAGTGTGAACCGAAGCAACATGGCCATAAACAAGCCCTGCAACAGTGCGTTTATGGCAAAGTGCAAATATAGAATGTGGTTGAATTGAATATTTTTCTCTTTTGCCTAGATAATCAAGATTAGCTATAGGTATGCCGCTATCAATCTCGGTGAAAGGATCAATTTTCTCTAAATCTGATATTGATTCGGAAACAGTGGTAAGTGGAGATATTTTTTCAGAAAACAAATCGCTATTTATACTTGAAACATTCCCGCAAAATGATTCTGGATATTTAGCGGGAGAAACATCGGAACGGCTACCTATGAGAATAAGGCGTTTGCGTTTCTGCGGTGCCCCATACTCACTTGCATCCAATATCCTAACTGGCTTTTGTACGTTATAGCCAATTGATTCAAATTCTCTAATTAGCTCTTCCAGAAATTGGCGATGTTCACCCGTTGCAATTCCAGGAACATTTTCAAACAAGAAATATTTAGGCCTGATTTCTGATATTATTCGCAAGTATTCGAAAACTAAAGAATTTCGTGGGTCGTCAATCTGTCGTTTTCCAATATGAGAAAATCCTTGACAAGGTGGGCCTCCAGCTATTAAATCCACATCAGTTTTGTAGCCTTTAGATTTCAATGCATAGAGAATTTCCGAGCTTTTTACTTGAGATATGTCTCTACATATCGTGTTGCAATAGGGAAAGTTAAAATGATGCACAATAGAATGGACAGCATCAAATTCTACAGCTATAGCAACATCAAAGCCTGCCGCCTCCAAACCGAGAGACATCCCGCCGCAACCAGCGAACAAATCAATTGCTATTGGTCTTTCTGTCACTGTTAAATTGAACATTGATTGAACCTGTGAGATGAACCAAATGTAGGATTTGCCGATATACGAAGCGCATTTATCGCGTGATGAGTCATCAAAACTTCCCGTAATAACCTTCTTTCAACGCATCAAACAAATTCGCAGCACTATGAGTCTCCCCATCATATTCAATTTCTTCATTGCCCTTAAACTCTACCACGCTGCCATCTTCCAGGGTGAACTGGTAAGTGGTGTTTTCCAGATCCTTATCCTTAACCAGTACGCCCTGGAACACTTCAGGATTAAAGCGGAACGTGGTGCAGCCTTTTAAGCCTTTGTCGTAGGCGTATTCATAGATGGATTTGAAATCTTCGTAGGGGTAGTCGGTCGGCACGTTGGCGGTTTTGGAGATGGACGAATCAATCCAAATCTGCGCCGCCGCCTGGATGTCCACATGCTGTTTGGGGGTGACATCTTCGGCGGAAATAAAGCAGTCCGGCAGTTGTTGTTCAGGCTTGTCGCTGTAAGGCATGGCGTTGTGGTTGACCAATTCCCGGTAGGCCAGTAATTCAAAGGAGAAAACATCGATTTTTTCTTTGGATTTTTTGCCCGCACGGATGACATTACGTGAATAATGATGGGCAAAGCTGGGTTCGATGCCGTTGCTGGCGTTATTGGCAAGGGACAGGGAAATGGTGCCCGTGGGTGCAATGGAGCTGTGATGGGTGAAACGAGCGCCAGTTTCCATCAGTTCGGCAACCAGTTCCGGCTCAATTTTGGCCACTTGCTGCATGTAGCGGCTGTATTTGGCATGAAGAATTTTTCCTGCTACTTGGTCGCCGACCTTATACCCATCCGCCGCCATTTCCGGGCGTTTACGCAGCATTTCGCCAGTCACCGTGAACATTTGTTCCATAATCGGCGCAGAACCTTTTTCTTTGGCGAGCGCCAAGGCGGCTTTCCAGCCTTCTATGGACATGACTTTGGTGACTTCTTCGGTAAATTTTACGGAGGCATCATCACCGTATTTCATCCCCAGCATAGTCACGGTCGAGCCTAAGCCCAGATAACCCATGCCGTGACGGCGTTTGCTGATAATTTCGTCGCGTTGTTTTTGCAGAGGCAAGCCGTTAATTTCAACAACATTATCCAACATGCGGGTAAAAATTCGGATGGTTTTGCGGTAGGTTTCCCAATCAAACTGGGCATCAGCCGTAAACGGTTTTTTGATGAAGCGGGTAAGATTGACCGAACCCAGCAAACAACTACCATAAGGCGGTAAAGGCTGTTCCCCGCAGTTGTGGGCATGTAAGCCATTGGCATCGAAAGTGTTGATGCCTGGAACTTTGATGTCAAAGACATACTCACAGCCGTCAGGCATGATTGATGCGACGGTGGCGACAAAGCGTTCCCGGTTTAATAAGCGCGTATAATTTTTCAATGCGAACTTAAGCTGTGAAGCCTTATGGCTATCGGTAAAGCCGATAACTTCGTCAAAAACAGCAAGGTTGTCACCGCTGATAACGAGCTCATGCTGCGGGGAGATTCTGTAATCTGCCAGTTCGCCGTTGCTATCAGGCAATTTAGCTATGCCAGCCGGACGGCGGTTGCAGTAGATGGTTGACATGATACCTAAGCGAAGCAACATGCGCTGCACAGCTTCCAGACGAGGAAGATCCGATTGCGCCAACCGGACACTAACGCCCTTGCTTTGACTTCCCTGAACCGAGCCGTCGGCATCGAAAAAGCCCTGCAAAAAACCTTTGTAAAAATCGCTAGAAGCCGTTTCCATCTGGCTGGTTATCAGTTTGTTACCAGGCGACATGCCTAATTCTTCAGCTAGGGATTTCAGTCCGGCAAAACTGAGCCGGAATTCATTTCTGTCCGTGATTTCAGACCAGCCTTTAAAGTCGCTACGGGTTGTAAATTCTGCGGTTGCTGCAAGCACTTTGCCCATAATGGCTTCGATACCCACATTTAGCGTATTAGTGCCACCATTGCTGGCTTTTGCCGTTTTCCAAACAGACAATACCGCTTTATCTTCTTTTAGTGTACCGTCCCCTATTAACAAGCCCATCAGATAGCCCTGGTTTTCACTGTATTGGCCTACCCATTGGTTATGTGAACGATGATTGTTCATCAACACCTGATCGCCTGGGGTCAGGAGACCTGCTTCGCACCATTCGGTTTCAACCTGATAGCGACTCAGGTTCGTTACTTTACGGACTTGGTGATCGACGGTCAGCCGCAAACTAAAACCTTCTTTTGCTGTTAACCTGAGAATGTCCTTGGTCGCAGTCCTAAAAAAGCCTTCAAGTCCGGATTTATGCGGCTGACCATCCACCAACACGTCTATCTGTTGCCCCAGAATCGAACCGACTTGCCTTG
>PMDM01000146.1 GCA_003155565.1 Methylococcaceae bacterium
GGGCTTACATCTGCGGGGAAGAAACTTCGCTCATGGAAAGCCTGGAAGGCAAACGTGGTTTGGTTCGCTTCAAACCTCCATTACCAGCGATCAGCGGTCTTTTCGGCAAGCCCACTATCATTAACAATGTTATTTCGCTTGCTTCCGTACCTATCATTTTAGATAAAGGTGGTGAATTTTATAAGAATTTCGGTATGGGCAGGTCACGCGGCACTTTGCCGATCCAGTTGGCGGGTAACCTTAAGTACCCTGGCTTGATCGAATTGGCTTTTGGCGTGACCTTACGTGAATTGCTTTACGATTACGGCGGTGGTTCAGCATCCGGTAGGCCGATCAAAGCCGTGCAAGTCGGTGGCCCATTAGGCGCTTACCTGCCCGAATCACAGTTTGACACGCTCGTTGATTACGAAGCGTTTGCCGCCATCTGGGCGGTGCTAGGCCACGGCGGCATCGTTGCTTTCGATGATACAGTCGATATGGCTGAAATGGCGCGTTATAGCATGGAGTTTTGCAAGATTGAATCTTGCGGTAAGTGCACCCCTTGCCGGATTGGCTCCACGCGCGGCATGGAAGTGATTGAAGACATCATGAAAGGCCATGACCTGAACAAAAATATTCCGCTGTTACGCGATCTTTGCAATACGTTGTTAAACGGCTCGTTATGTGCGCTCGGAGGTATGACACCTTACCCCGTATTGAGCGCATTAAACCATTTTCCTGCGGATTTTGGCATAGCCGACCAAGCCGACGCTGCCTGATATTAATTTAAGAGGTATTCACAATGTCGTTGAATAAAGAACAAGACTTTGGCACCCCTGCCAGTCCATCCACGCAAATGGTCAATCTTGAAATTGACGGTTTTCAGGTTATCGCCCCAGCCGGGACTTCGGTTATGCGAGCGGCGGCAAGTATTGGCATTGATATTCCCAAATTATGTGCAACAGACAGTATTGAACCGTTCGGTTCGTGCCGCTTGTGCGTGGTGGAAATCAAGGGCGGACGCGGAATGCCAGCTTCCTGTACTACGCCGATTGCAGAAGGCATGGTGGTTACTACCCAGAACAAAAAACTCGCCGATGTGCGCCGTGGCGTTATGGAGCTTTATATCTCCGATCATCCGCTGGACTGTCTGACTTGCTCTGCTAATGGCGACTGCGAGCTGCAAGATATGGCAGGTGCGGTTGGCTTACGGGAAATGCGTTACAACCCGATGGGCGAAAATCATTTAAAAGCAGTAAAGGACGAAAGCAATCCTTATTTCACCTTCGATCCGAGTAAATGTATCGTCTGTTCGCGCTGTGTAAGGGCTTGCGAAGAAACCCAAGGTACGTTCGCCCTGACTATCGACGGTCGCGGTTTTGATTCCAAGGTTTCCCCTAGTCAAAACCAGCCTTTCATGGATTCAGAATGCGTTTCTTGCGGGGCTTGCGTCCAGGCCTGCCCGACTGCAACATTGATGGAAAAATCGGTTATCGACCACGGTGTCCCAGAGCATGCAATCATCACGACTTGTGCGTATTGCGGTGTCGGTTGTTCATTCCGTGCCGAAATGAAAGGCGATCAAGTCATCCGCATGGTGCCACACAAGGATGGTAAAGCCAATCACGGACACTCCTGCGTAAAAGGTCGTTTTGCTTTTGGCTATGCGACGCACAAAGACCGCATCACCAAACCGATGATCCGCAAAAGTATCAAAGACCATTGGCAGGAAGTGAGTTGGGAAGAAGCAATCAATTACGCCGCCTCGGAGCTAAAACGTATTCAAGCTGAACATGGCAAAGATGCCATCGGCGGTATTACCTCCTCACGTTGCACCAACGAAGAGACCTATCTAGTACAAAAGCTGATCCGGGCAGGCTTTGGCAACAATAACGTTGACACCTGTGCGCGTGTTTGTCACTCACCCACGGGTTACGGGCTTAAACAAACCTTTGGTGAATCATCCGGTACGCAGAATTTTGATTCGGTCATGAAAGCCGATGTCATTATGGTGATAGGCGCCAATCCGACTGACGGGCATCCGGTATTCGGCTCTCAAATGAAAAAACGCTTGAGGGAAGGCGCAAGGCTGATTGTTGTCGATCCTCGTGAAATTGACTTGGTCAGGACTCCCCACGTTGAGGCGGATTACCACCTGAAACTGCGGCCTAGCTCGAATGTTGCACTTGTCAATGCCATTGCCCATGTTGTTGTCACTGAAAACTTCGTCGATGAGGAATTTGTTAAATCCCGTTGCGATGTTGACTCATTCAACAAATGGCGGAATTTCATTGCCGACAAACGCCACGCACCTGAAGCGACAGAAACCATAACTGGCGTTGCCGCCGCCGACATACGCGCCGCCGCACGGCTTTATGCCAGTGCACAAAATGGCGCAATTTATTATGGTTTGGGCGTAACCGAGCATAGCCAAGGCTCAACAATGGTTATCGGTATTGCCAACCTTGCGATGGCGACCGGCAATTTAGGTCGCGAAGGCGTGGGTGTTAATCCATTGCGCGGTCAAAATAATGTCCAAGGTTCGTGCGATATGGGTTCATTCCCGCACGAATATCCAGGTTATCGCCACGTATCCGATAAAGCCACCCGCCAACTGTTTGAAAAAGACTGGGGCGTTCAACTGCAACCCGAACCCGGCCTACGTATCCCGAACATGTTTGATGCCGCGTCTGATGGCAGTTTCCTTGGGTTGTACGTAGAAGGCGAAGACATTGCCCAATCCGATCCAGACATCCAGCACGTACACCATGCTTTACGCTCGATGGAATGCGTGATTGTGCAGGATTTATTCCTCAATGAAACCGCTAAATTTGCCCATGTATTTCTACCTGGATCTTCCTTTTTAGAAAAGAACGGCACATTTACCAATGCTGAACGGCGTATCTCTCCTGTACGCAAAGTCATGGCTCCCTTAGGCGGCTATGAAGACTGGGAAATCACCCAAATGCTTGCCAATGCCATGGGTTATCCGATGAACTACAGTCATCCATCTGAAATCATGGACGAAGTAGCACGGCTCACCCCAACTTTTGCGGGTGTCAGCTATGAAAAAATTGACCGCCTTGGCAGTATACAATGGCCTTG
>PMDM01000202.1 GCA_003155565.1 Methylococcaceae bacterium
GCTGCCTTGCGATGTTTGCCAATGTTCAATTTTTGCAGTGGCAAAGCTAACTTGGCTAACAATCAATAAGATAAATCCAAATGTTCTAAAGACCATTATGCCCTCCTTTTTTGTTGGTCGTGGTTTTGTTAATAGCTTGCGGCTCCAGATAAGCAATGCTTAAATGATCTTCAATCAGGTATTTTTTAGCGACCTCCTGCACTTGTGCGGCAGTGACCTGATTGACTTTAGCGACATATTCATCGGCTCTTTGCCAACCCAAGCCAACGGTTTCCAACATGCCTAGCTGCATAGCTTGGTAAAAATTGGAATCCCGTTCGTATACCGCACTGGCTAACACTTGCGCTTTAATGCGTTGCAGTTCTTCATCGCTTATCAGAGTTTTTTGCAGTTTGGCGACTTCAGCTTTTAAGGCGGTTTCCATATCTAATAAAGTTTTGCCTTCTGTGGGCGTTGCTTCCAATTCAAACAAATCCGGCAATCGTGAGGTCAGCCCATAACCCGCACTGGCGGCTACCGCGATCTGTTTTCCCCTTACTAATCCTGAACTTAGGCGGGCGCTACTACCACCGTCGAGTACACCAGCCAACACTTCCAACGCGTAGGCTTCCCATTCCTTTTCAGCGGTTTTCAATACGGGTACTTTGTACCCCATGACGATAGAAGGCAGTTTTGCCGGGACTTTGATCGTCATCCTGCGTAAGCCTAGCTGCTCGATTTCCGTTTGCGGTTTAAGGGGTTTGATGTCACTGGTTTTGAGTGAGCTAAAATATTTTTCTGCCAATGCAAAAACATCCTCTGCCTTGACATCACCGACCACGACCAAGGTGGCATTATTGGGTGCATACCAGCGTTGATACCAGTCTTGCGCGTCAGCTACCGTATAATTGGCAATATCGGCAGGCCAACCGATGACGGGGTGCTTGTATGGACTGTTGCTATAAGCCATCGCCATAAAGTGTTCCTGCATTTTGCCCTGGGGATTATCTTCGGTACGCATCCGGCGTTCTTCCGTGACGACTTGGAGTTCTTTTTTCAGCTCTTCGGGCAATAAATGCAAGTTCCGCATCCGGTCGGCTTCTAGTTCAAGGCTGACCGCTAGCTTATCGGCGGCCATTGTTTGGAAATAAGCGGTGTAGTCCTGGCCTGTAAAGGCATTTTCATCGCCGCCATTTTCAGCAATGATCCTGGAAAATTCACCGACAGGATGCTTGTCTGTACCTTTGAACATCATGTGCTCCAGCATGTGTGAAATGCCGGTAATGCCGCCCGGTTCATAGCTTGAACCTACTTTGTACCAAACTTGAGACACCATGACCGGTGACCGGTGGTCTTCTTTGACCAACACTTTCAGGCCATTAGCCAGGACGTGTTCGATAGCTTTAGGTTCAGCATTAGCAGATAATATCGGCAAACATAACATTGCCGCACAAAGTAATCTTGCGTTCATAACTCCCTCGTTGTTGTTAATGTCAGCGCTTCGGACTGTTTGAATAATCAATGGTTCACTGTATTCTATAGGATAATTGAATTGTTAGGACTGAATAAATAATGCTAAGCCAAGCCGCTGTTGCGCCTTCATCCTGGAAAAGCTATCTGGAACTGTGCAAGCCCAACGTGGTTGCGGAATTGCTGTTTACGGCTGTGGTTGGCATGTTATTGGCTGTTCCTGGTATGCCGCCTTTAGATAAGCTTGTTTATGGCACGATTGGAATTGCCTTGGCGGCGGCATCTGCGGCAGCTATTAATCATCTTATTGACCAAAAGATTGACGGGATACTCAATCCGCAACGACCATTACCTCAGCATTATCTGAAATCATCGGATGTCGTTGCTTTTGCCTCTGTACTGGGTATCGCGTCGATGTTGTTGTTGATACTTGAAGTAAATAGGCTAACAGCTATCCTTACTTTTGTGTCGTTATTCGGTTATGCCATTATTTATACGCTTTGGCTTAAACGGGCAACTCCCCAGAATATCGTCATAGGCGGCGCTTTTGGCGCAACACCGCCGCTGTTGGGTTGGTGTGCTATCACAGGCGAAGTTCATCCCCATGCCTTACTTCTGGTGTTGATTATTTTTGTCTGGACACCGCCGCATTTTTGGCCGTTGGCTATCGCCAAGCAAGAAAAATATGCGCTGGTCAATATTCCGATGCTGCCTGTCACGCATGGCGCTGAATTTACTCGTTTGCAGATATTGCTATACGCCGTCTTGTTGCTTGTTGTGACCTTATTGCCTTATTTGACAAGAATGAGCGGTCTCATTTATTTGGTTTCAGCATTGATATTAGGCGTAGGATTCATCTATTTTGCCGTGTTGATGATGCGAAATAAAGATGTCAAAACCGCCATGAGAACCTTTTGGTATTCGATTATCTACATAACGCTGCTATTCGCTGCGCTGCTAATCGACCATTATGTCAGGCTGACATTATGACCTTCTCACATCATCTGCAAACATCCCATCCCGAACATCCTTTTGCTGAAACGATACGGATATTAGGTAAAGGCAAAAAAGGTTCAAGAGCGCTGACACAGGATGAAGCCTATCGCGCAATGCTTATGATCCTGGCTGACAAGGTGTTACCGGCGCAACTGGGCGCATTTTTGATGCTGATGCGCATGAAGGAGGAAACGCCGGAAGAATTAGCGGGTTTTGTGTTAGCGGCGAGGGAATCCTGCCAGTTGGCTGGCGATAGTGGGTTGGTCGATCTGGATTGGGCGACGTATGCAGGTAAACGACGGCATTTGCCTTGGTTTTTGCTTGCAGCGTTGCTGTTGGTTGAGAATGGTATCAAAGTTTTTATGCACGGCTCTCCAGGGCCGTCAGCCAGTCGATTATACACACAGAATATGTTGGGTTATCTCGGATTGGAAGTGGCGACATCTGTTGACCAAGCTAAAACACAGCTTTCAGGGCAGCATTTCAGTTATTTATCACTGGAAAAATTCTGTCCTAAGCTACATGAGATTATCGAACTACGACCCATTTTAGGTTTGCGTTCGCCCGTGCATACCTTGGTAAAATTGTTAAATCCGTTCGATGCCCAATACAGCATTCAGGGGATCTTCCATCCTTCGTACCGTTCCGTCCATCAACAGGCGGCGGCATTATTGAAGCAACCTCATGCCGCCGCACTGAAAGGCGAAGGTGGTGAGACTGAACGAAATCCCGATATGGAGTGCTTGGTGCAAAGCGTCCATAACGGTGAATTGATTGACGAAACCTGGCCGGCACTTTTTTCTCATCGGCATGTCAGACCAGAGAGTTTAGAGCCTGAACAACTGGCCTTGGTTTGGCAAGGCAAAAGCCAGGATGAATTCGCCGAGGCATCGGTGATTGGCACGGCGGCGGTCGCTTTGAAGCTATTGGGTAAAGCGGATAGCCAGGAGCAAGCGCAGCAACTGGCGACGGATTTTTGGTTACAAAGGGACAGGCACAGATTTGGCTAAGCAGTGTGGCATAGCTTTGTTGTGTTGTCGTAATCAGTTTTCTCTTCAAGACTGAATAAAAAAGGAAATCATGCGTTTATTACAGATTGCCCTGATCGTACTCATCAGTTCGTCATTAATCCTTCATCACAATGATTCAGTCGCCGCTTCAGCAGGTAAGCATAGCTCAAGGGGACATAAGTTGTATGGTCGCAGCAAAGGCAAAAAACACGTAGCCAATGCTAATCCAGGTGATGTTTGGGAACGTATCCGCCTTGGTTTAAGAATTCCGAGACCTGGCCCAGCGTCCGATGGATCTAGCCAAATATTGGCATTAACAAGCAAAAGCCCAGCCACATCTTCATCTGAATCTATCACAACAACGCACACTATTCGCACTCATAACGACGAATTAACCAGACTGACCACTGTTATTGCGCCCAAAAAATTGCTCAGGGGCGAATCCCAGTTGCCGGAAAAATTGCGGGTTAGGCAAGTAATCGTCTTACAAAAAGGTGGTGGCCAAAACAGAATGGACTTAAGTTCAGCGGACAAGTATACGCGACTGGGACGATTGAAACTTGGCGCGAAAGAATCCTCAACTTCATTGACTGGGCACTTATACAACAGAACGCACATGACTCCCNNCAAGTCACCATTGGTGCAACGTATACGTACCCGTTTGGGTTTGCATCCTGAGTTGTTTAAAGGTGGTGAAATTGCCGAGAATTCTTCAGCGGATAAAAAGGGATTAGGCAATAAAACCAAAGAACAAGGACAGGTAGCCATAAAGAATTGTGCCGATTTAAACAAACCGGAAGTACTTAGACTTGCCCGGCAGGGTTTGTTGTCTGAAAACTATTCCCAAATGACAGAACAATGCCGGATTAAACATAACACAAACTACGAGCGGGTAAGTAGGCAAATCGCAGGGTATAGTCAACGTAAAGGTGTTCTATACCAAGCCTCCGAACGCGCAAGGCCGTATCTGTATCACATAGTTGATGCCTTGAGTAAGTACAATCTGCCTTTAGATTTGGCGCTGCTGCCGATTGTGGAGAGCGCCTATCAACCTACAGCATTATCACCCAAAAGCGCCGCAGGGATATGGCAGTTTATACCCAGTACCGGGAGTGAATACGGATTGCAGCAAAATGACGATTACGATGCACGGCTAGATATTACCGCCTCTACTCACGCAGCCATACGTTTTCTTTCTGGACTAAATGACCATTTTAAAGGTGATTGGTTGCTGGCATTGGCAGCGTATAACTGCGGTCAAGGCGCAGTCGATGCAGCGATCAGCCGCAATCAAGCCGAAGGTCTTGATACGGATTATTGGTCACTGGATTTACCGGCTGAAACTCAAGATTACGTACCCAGATTATTGGCCTTATCGAGTATTTTTGCCGATCCAGCTAGTAATGGCTTAAAGCTAAGGCCAGTCAAAAATGAACCTTATTTCATCAAGGTTAATATTGATCGTGAAACCGATATTAACCATCTGGCAAAAAAGGATTTGCGGACGGTTGCCAAACTAGCTGATTTTGATCCTGACCAATTTAGCTTATTAAATTCGGCTTACCTTAAATCCACGTTAACGGGTGGTAGTAAGCCATTTACTCTGCTGATGCCTATCAATAATGCGAATCTATTGCATCAGAGCCTGGCTTTTATGACGCAATCGTATAAAGGTAAAGCGAGAGAGAATACAGCATTACATTTTTTCGACGAGTTGGCACTATTTTCTGAACCTACCTGGTCGAAAACACCGATGCCATTGTTGGCGATTAATCTGAACGGAGATCAGCAATGGTCTTATCCAGTTGGACAAGTCGCGGCGACTGGAGTGAAGCCAAAATCAGCGGGTAATGAGGCAATAACAGCTAAAGCAACAGGTGAAGATTACTTGTCTGTGCATTATCTTGATAAGGGGGAATCGCTGAAAACGGTTGCGGAAAATCACGGAGTAAGCGAAGAGCAGTTACGAACAGCCAATAAGCTTAAGCGTCGGCAAACTATCTCATTGGGACAACGCTTGTTGATTCCGCTAAAACAAATAGCCGCAGTTATGGCTATAAAAAAGACCAAAGTGTCGGTTCTTTTTAAGGGGATAACAGGTAATCTCGATCAACTACATTCACGCCTTTAAACATGCAAACCCAACAGCAAAGTTGGGTTGTCTGTATAGGTAAAACTACGGGGGGTATATTGAAATCTTTCGCTAGTATAACCTGCAAGGGGATTAGGCTGTTTTTGGCCAGGCAAATTCGGGTATGCCTTTGATTGCCGATTTTTCCATGTGGACATATTGTAGCCCCATCAAAGTTCCGCCATCGGTCAGGTGGTCTACCCAGACCACTTTTATCTCACCTTCCAGCGACAGCTGCTTAAACTCGAACACGGTAATGACTCCCGACTCAACATAAACAGTCTCGGCTAGGCGTATCATGAGGCCATCCACAGAAACATTTATGGCATTAAATTCGAGGTATTGACCATTGAATAATATGTGACCAGTCCCCGGCAGGTTTTTCCGGTAGGCTTTCCTTTTATATAGCAGGTCATTGACATCATAAGCAACATTCTTGAATTCCAAAGCGAGCAGGATATGATTGTCTTGCAAATCTACCCTGATGACTTCAACTTCACCTGCCAAACGCATATCAGGAAGGTATAGGTCAATTATTGTTGAGGCTAATAGCGTATTAAAAATATCCTTTATGTCACTTTTGCCGACCTTGCTATTTAATTGGGCAAGAACGCCAGTGATGGATATGTTTTTTATGGTAATCGGCTGTTCCTCGCCGGCCAAATAAATCAAGCCATGCGTAGTTAAATTTTTCCGATAGGGTCTTAACAGCGTTGCATTCATGTAAGTATCCTCGTATTATCGCAATCCGCGCATGTCCTGTCTGGACTCCTAACGCCATTGTCTCAGTGCATTATCATTACTTATTTCGTCGTTTCCTACAACAATTATTTATTTTTTCAATATATAATTAGAAACAAGAATAGCTTATTTTTAAAAATAGGTTATTTCCAGATAGTAACTATATTAGTGAAGTCATCTGTCCACGGTTTGACATCAAAATTCAATGGAAGTTTTTGCCAACGGCCTAATTGACTTTGCCTTAATAACTCCAATGTTTCCGGCTTTTTTGCCATCACCACCCAGTCTGTTGCAATCACTAAGGGAATGTCCTGTTGCGGCTTGAATTCTTGTATTAATGCCGATAACTGTAATTGTTTTTCGTGTACCGCCAACACTTTTTTCAAGGCTAAATGACGGTTGGTGATGTGCAACGCCAGGATGCCACCCGGTTTGATCTTGTCGAAATAGAGCTTGATGGCTTCCTGGGTCAGTAAATGGGTCGGGATGGAATCGGAACTAAACGCGTCGATTACAAAAAGGTCAAATTTATGGTCGGGTTCTTTTTCCAATGACAAGCGGGCATCCCCGACTTTCATGGTCATTTTGGGGTTGCATTGGCTGATGTACGTAAAGTAAGTGGGGTTACTGGCAATATCCACGACCAGCGGATCGAGTTCATAAAATGTCCAGTCTTGTTTGCCTTTCGTGTAACACGTCAGTGTTCCTGCGCCAAGGCCGACGATACCGATTACCCAGTTGTCATTGACTTTGTCGAATTCACTGAATAGCTGTCCGATGGGTCCTGGGCGACTAAAGTACGTTGTCGGTGTGCGTGAGACATCCGCACCCAAACGCTGTGCGCCATGTTTGGTTGTTCCGTGAAAGAATTCTCTATATTTTTCGGGTTGGCCTTCTTCGTTAGTTAACACGCTCTCACGGACTGACAACACACCAAAAAAAGTGCGTTCCTGATACAGCGTATTCGACAGCAAGCCATGTAAACCAAAAGTAAAGAAAATAAGGATGCCGGTCAGCAAGGCCAGCGTGACAGGTTGCACCCTGAACGCATAAGTTAAACCTGCCACAAGAATCAAGCCGACACCAATGGTATCCAGATATTGGGGTAAATCGTCAAGACTAAAAAATAAGCCTAGTCCCATAATAATGAGCAGAGCCGGGAGTATCAATTGCTTTAACCATTCTATTCTAGTGTTGCCGATAGAAGCCTTCAAACCCGGACGCAACAACAGGGCGGCAATAATCATCAAGGGATATTCGTAGACCGCATTAAAAATAAATGGCGCAACAAATGTATTAAACATGCCGCCCAACATGCCCGCAAATGACATGATCAGATAATACGTGGTCAAGTGCCGTGTATTCGGCCTTAACCGGGCGAGTTCGCCATGACAAACCATCACGGCCAGAAAAAAAGCGGTCAGATGTAAACCCAAATCAACCCAGTATGGTAGCACCGCCGGATTGATGAAGGAATAAGCAATAAATGGCAACAACACCATGGGTTGCAGGGTGACCATTAACGAATGCACCTTATCATGCCATTTTGAAAACACGATAACGAAGGTGAGCAGGTATAAGGTCAGCGGAATGATCCACAACAAAGGCACCGAAGCGATGTCTGTGCTGATGAAAGTGGTCAATCCCAATAACAAGCTGGATGGGACGAAGGCCAGCGCCAGCCAATGCAATTTGGTGACTATGCTGAGTCCGTCGTCTTCAGCGATGGGTTCTTCGATAATATCCTTAGCTTGCTGCGCTTTCCACACAGTAAAAGCGCAAGCGGCAATCAACAAGCAAAGCAACAGAAAGCCGACGCTCCAATAAGATTTTTGGTTAGCTAGGCCGATATTGGGTTCGAGCAAAAAGGGATAACTGAGCAAGGCGATCAAGCTGCCGGTATTGCTGGCGGCATAGAGATAATAAGGGTCGTGGCTGGTATGATGCCCTACATTGGCAAACCATTTCTGGATCAAGGGTGCGGTGGTGGAAACCACGAAAAACGGCAGGCCTATTGAAAGAAACAATACCCCAAGCAGCCAAAAAGTCGGGTTGCTTTCAGTCGGCGGGGAAACATTATCGGGCAATGCAACAGGCAGCGCTAAAAAGCTGACCAAAATGACGGCGATATGGATCAGGATTTGCTTATGTTGGTTTAGCCGGGTTGACAAATAATGGGCATAAAGATAGCCGAGAAATAAAATACTCTGATAAAACACCATGCAGGTGTTCCACACGGCGGGCGAGCCTCCCAGCAAAGGTAACAGGATTTTCCCGAACATCGGTTGCAACACAAACATCAGTGCCGCACTGGTGAATAAGGTTCCTGCAAATAAAAATATCAAGAGTAAACTGCGGTCAGTTGTAGGGTTGGATGACTGATTCATTATTTTTAGTGTAGTTTGAGCTTGATTTATTCTGGGCTAAGTCGTTAATCAGCTTATGATAAACCATTTGGCTTTGTGATAGGCACTCGAAAATGATTGAACAATAAAAAAGGCGAGTTGACCGCCTTTTTTGGATTTATAGGAAGTGCCTTGGCTAGATCATAAAGAACTGAAATACGCCGCTAATGCTTTAATTTCTTCTTCCGAAAGGTTTCCTGAAAGCGCCTGCATCGCTCCATTTAACCGAGTGCCGTTTTTGAAATGCGTCAGTTGTTGGGCCAGATATTCAGGATGCTGTCCAGACAGTCTGGGAAACTCGCCGTTGCCCTCACCAGATGTGCCATGACAACCCAGACACGCAGTGGCTTTGCTTTTGCCTTGCTGCACTAAAGCAGAATCACCGTTCGCTTTAGCCGCTTGTTGTACGGCGAAATAAGCGCCATAGTTATTGATGTCTTCAGCCGTCAACTTGACCGTTTGAGCCTGCATAACTGGATTAATTCGAGTGCCTGACTTGAATGCATTGAGTTGATTTACTATGTAAACCGATTGTTGCGCGGCCAAACTGGGAAAGTGGGGATCATTACTTTTTCCTTTATCGCCGTGGCACACGAAGCAAGTAGCTGCTTTTTGCTCTACCGTTGACAATTCGTTCGCCGAGACCTGCATCGCCCAAAAACAGATCAGCAATAACGAAAAAGTAAACGCTTGCCTTAATAAGTGCATGGATCACCTCATAAAGATTTAATACAAAGGCCAAGGAGGCACTCATAGTCCTTCGACAGGTTCAGGACGAACGGTAATGGGTTGATNNTTGATTCCGTTCGTGGTGAGCCTGTGTCGAACCATGCGCGGAATCAACTTGTTCAGAGTTTCCTTAAGTTAATCACGGGCTGATTCCCGAAGTATTTGATTATAATTCGGTTCTTAATATACAACCAAACGTGATGAAAGATAATGAAAAATTCAATAAGCCGTTATGAATAAACAAAATAATCCAGTAAAACCGCTACCCATCCCAGGCATTGGAGTCGGCGGCCTGTTGTTTAACAGGCAGCAACAGGTATTGCTGATTAAGCGTAATCAAGCCCCAGCCAAAGGCTTGTGGTCAATTCCTGGCGGCAGATTGGAGCCGGGCGAATCCCTAGTTGAGGCTTGCCGACGGGAGCTTTATGAAGAGACCAATCTAGATGTCGAAGTGAAACATATAGTCGCCGTTGTTGATAGGCAGCTTGAAGGTTTCCATTATGTGATTATCGATTATTGGGTTCAGCTGGTTGATGAAGAAAAGTGTTTTCCCGTGGCACAGAGTGACGTTGCTGAAGCCAAATGGATAAGTTTGGATGATCTGGGGTTATATGATTTGGTTGATGGGCTAATTGAGATTATTTTGCGTACCTATTATTGCCAAGCCAAAAATGAATTAGTTGGGCTACATGATGTTAATTTAGCGGGGACGGATTTTATATTGCCTATGTCAGTTGTGTAGGTTGGGATGACGTTAGGAATCCCAACAAGAAGGATTGTCGAAGTATTGAGGTTCGTGCCTCACCCCAAACTACGCTGTTTTATTTAACTATCCTCAAACTCGGTTTATTAGGTGTTGGCTTCTCCGGTGGTTCATCGCCGTCGCTGTTTTCCTGGTCGAAAACTAAGCCCTTACCGTTTTCCTTGGCGTAAATCGCCATGACCGCGTTGACGGATGCGGCTATTTGCATGGGTTTACCACTAAATTTGGCATTGAACTCGATGAATTCATTGCCAAGGGAAAGCGCCTCTATAGCTTGGGGGCGCATGTTAAGGACGATTTTGCCGTCTTCGATGTAGTTTACTGGCAAATTACCTTTGTTATTTTCCGCATTGACTAGAAGATGGGGTGTTAAGTCATTATCGACTATCCACTCGTAGACTGCACGAATCAAATAAGGTTTGAGCGAAGTCATTTTGGGAGATCGGCCATCTCTTTTTCATCTTCGCTGAGGCTGCTCTTGAAAGCAGGTCTGCTAAAAATGCGCTTGGAATAATTGGTGATAGCGTTATTAGGGGTGCTGACATCAATGCCGATTGAAGGTAACCGCCATAATAGTGGGGCAATTACACAATCTATCAGGGAGAATTCTTCGCCCATAAAAAACGGTCTGTCGGCAAAGATAGGCGCTGCCGCGAGTAAACTTTCCCTTAGCAGTTTTTTTGCCCGCCCGGATTTTTTATCGCCCGAAACATATATCTCATCCAGCAAGGTATACCAATCTTGATCGATGCGTTTAATTATCATTCGGGCATTTGCTCGCGAGACCGGATCCATTTGATGTAGTGGTGGATGCGGGAAGCGCTCGTCGAGATATTCCATGATAATGCGCGAGTCGTAAAGCACCAGATCCCGTTCAATCAGGGTAGGCGATACGCCTGTCGGATTGAGTTCAAGCAATTCCTCTGGAGGGTTGATTGGATCATAATATTCAATTTCAGCCACAATAGCCTTCTCGTGCAAGACGAAACGGGCGGAGTGGCTCATTGGGCAAGTGGGGGTGGAAAAAAGAGTCATCACGGATCTACGGGAAAAAATATTTGCCACAAATAACAACCTCTTGTATGCGAGCGGGGCGGTTAAATGGCGGCATTATAGCATGGAAGAGAAGTTTGCTACCGTTTCCTTATGGATATGGTGATTATGGCGCTGGCAATAGGAACATCCTTGTTCCTTGGAGGGCGTTTAGTGTACGTCTTTCCAATATTCTTTTTTGAGCAAGTAGGCTATGAGTAAAAACATGCCCAGAAAAAATAGGACATATTTACCCATACGTTCCCTTTCCAGTTTTATCGGTTCGCCGACATACACCAGGAAATTCACCAAGTCGTTGACCATCGCATCAAATTCTTGTTCTGATAAGGTACCGGGGATGTCAACAACCAATTTTTCTATTTCTTCTTTGCCACCTTCGATAATTTTGAATAAGGCTTTTTGTTCACCTTGGAGTTGCCAAAATACATTCGGCATTCCGACATCCTTGAACACCAGGTTATTGGTGCCTAGCGGTTTTTTCGTGTCCGTGTAAAAGCTCTTTAAATAACTGTATAACCAGTCCGCGTTACGGGACCGCGAGACTAATGACAGATCAGGGGGTTGGATACCAAACCATTTCTCGGAATCATGGGCGTTCATTGCTGTGTGCATTTGTTGATAGATAGTGGCACCTTGAGGGGCGATCTCGGACAGCACTTTTTTATCATCAATGCCGAAATCCAAGGACATTCGTTGATAGCGAATGTGCTTTATGGAATGACAGCCCAGGCAATAAGTCACAAAATGTTTAGCTCCACGTTGTAAGGATTCGTTGTCCGTGGGATTAATGTTTGCGTGTTGGAGATGGGCGCTTTCTCCGGCAACAACACCAAAAGACAATGCCAATAATAGGATCGTAATAAAAATATTTTTCATATTAGTCGAGGCTCGCTTTTAGTTTTTTTGCCACTCGGATCATAACCTTGAGAATTCCCTGTGGATTAGGCCTTCTTCTTAACAACGTAGAGCCGTAATAAGACTTCGTATCGGCCGGATCAGTAGCAGGCTTTAGCACAGTCATTTCTTCGAAAATTTCCTTCAAAGCGGGTATGCGATCTTCCATTGTGGGCTGGTCTGTTACTCGTGTCGGCAAGGGTTTAGATTTTTCCCATCGGCTATAAATGGGCATCAATAAGAAGAAACCGAAGTACCCCAAAGTAAATATGCGTGAAAAAATAGTTCCGGTTGCGGTTACCGGTTGAGTTCCCAAATATCCCAAAGCGATAAAGCTGACCACAAGGACAAACAGCGCTTTTTTAAAGATGCCGCCACGGTAGCGTACCGATTTGATTGGGCTACGATCCAACCATGGCAGTATGAACAGTACCGCGATGGAGCCAAACATGGCGATTACACCGGCAAACTTATCGGGTATCGCCCTAAGAATCGCATAAAACGGGGTGAAATACCAAAGCGGGGCAATATGCTCAGGTGTCCTTAGTGGATCGGCCGGAATAAAATTGTCGGACTCAAGAAAAAAGCCACCCATCTCAGGGAGGTAAAACATAATGGTCGCGAAGAAAATCAAGAATACACCCACGCCAACAATGTCTTTGACGGTGTAATAAGGGTGGAAAGGGATGCCGTCCAGCGGGATTCCATTCGCATCTTTGGTTTTCTTGATTTCTATGCCATCCGGGTTGTTGGAGCCGACTTCATGCAGGGCAACAATATGAAGGAAGACCAGCAACACCAAAACCAGTGGGACAGAAATGACGTGGAAAGCGAAAAACCTGTTAAGCGTTGCATCCGACACGACATAATCACCCCGTATCCATAGCGATAAATCATCGCCAATAAATGGAATGGCGCTGAATAAGGAAATGATAACTTGTGCGCCCCAGTAAGACATCTGTCCCCAAGGTAACAAATAACCCATGAATGCTTCGGCCATTAGCGCCAGAAAAAGGAACATACCGAAAATCCAGATCAATTCTCGGGGTTGCTTGTAAGACCCGTATATCAGTCCTCTAAACATATGCAGGTAGATGATGATGAAGAAAGCTGATGCGCCGGTTGAGTGCATATAGCGTACCAACCAACCCCAATTCACATCGCGCATGATGTACTCGACCGAATCAAAAGCGAGCTTCGCGTCCGGTTTGTAATTCATGGTCAGCAATATGCCGGTCACAAACTGGTTAACCAAAACCAGTAAAGCTAAGGAGCCAAAGAAATACCAGAAATTAAAGTTTTTAGGCGCGTAGTAATGCGCCATGTGTTCATTCCATAGCTTGGTCAGTGGAAAACGCTCTAAAACCCAGTTACTACATTCAGTAAGGCGATTAGTTTTCATGCGGCTTTTCCTTCTGTAGTTTCGCCGATGACGAGCAGCGTGTCTTTTACGTAGTGGTGTGGAGGAATTTCAAGATTAGTCGGTGCTGGCACCCCACGATAAACCCGACCAGCCAGATCAAATCGGGAGCCATGGCAAGGACAGAAAAATCCGCCTTTCCAGTCATCGCCAAGATCGAGCGGGGCAATTTCAGGACGAAACGTTGGCGAACAGCCAAAATGCGTACATAAGCCTACAGCAACAAAAATCTCAGGCTTGATGGCGCGTAAGGAGTTCTTGCTAGTAGTCGGCTGAATGGATTCGCGGGAATGCGGATCACTAAGCTGGTCTTCCAGTGTTTTTAGCGTTTCGAGCACGGCTGGGGTTCTATTGAGAATCCAGACCGGCTTGCCCCGCCAAGCGACCCTAATCAATTGCCCAGGTTCCATTTTACTAAGGTCAACTTCGACCGGTGCTCCAGCTGCCAT
>PMDM01000495.1 GCA_003155565.1 Methylococcaceae bacterium
TATCGTAATAACGGGTGTTGCCGCCGTCCATCAGGCGGTTTTCGTTAATGCGGAATGATAATAACACCGCTTTTTTCAGCCATTGGTTCGTTACCCAGTCGCCGTTTATTTTTTCTGCGACGCGGGCTTTGCCTGTGTCAAGCAAGGTTATCGCTTCTGTCACCGCATTGCGGACTTCTGCGCTAGCATTGGCTGGCGTGATGTCGGCACGTTGTTCAAAAGCGTTGTTGATGGTGTTTTCTAGTTCAGTCATGGTTTTACTTTCAGTTTAAAGTGGTTATGAAATTTTTAATGCGATGGGCGGCTTCGATACACTCAGATAAAGGTGCAACTAAAGCGATTCGTACATGATTTTGGCCGGGATTGATGCCAGCGAATTCACGCGATAAGTAACTGCCGGGCAATACTGTGACGTTTTCTTTAGCAAAAAGCTGTCTAGCGAATTCCGTGGCGGCAGTTGCTCCCGGCAACTTGCCGCACTTCCTCCATCCCTGGAGGTCGTCTGAAATCGGCACTTTCAGCCATACGTAAAAACTGGCTGCGGGTTTATGGATGTCGCACACGTCGCTGAGTATGTCGATAAAAGCGGCAAATTTGGCACGGTACAATTGGCGATTTTCGATGACGTGGGCTTCGTCCAGCCAAGCCAGGATGCTGGCCTGTTGCGTGGGCAACGGCATCGCGCAACCTTGGTACGTACGGTACTGAAAATACGAGCGCAAAATGTCCGCATCCCCAGCGACAAAACCGGAGCGCAAGCCCGGTGCATTGGAACGTTTAGATAAGCTATGGAAAACAAGGCAGCGCTTGAATGCCGTGTTGCCCATTGTGTAAGCAGTTTGCAATAAACCTACGGGCGGATTGTTCTCGTCATCATAAAGCTCGCTATAACATTCATCCGAAGCAATCACGAAATCATATTTTTCCGCTAGACGGATCAGCTTCTCCTGACTGGCTTGCGGCATCACTGCACCGCTGGGGTTGCCCGGTGAGCAAATATAAATCAACTGGCAGCGTTGCCATACGTCTTCAGGTACAGTATCGAAATCGGGCAAATAGCCAGATGCTTCCAGGGTATTCAGAAAATAAGGTTCAGCACCCGCCAGTAATGCCGCACCTTCATAAATTTGATAGAAGGGGTTGGGCATGATGACAACTGGCTTTGATGAAGCATCAATAACGCACTGGGCTACCGAAAACAACGCCTCGCGAGTGCCACTTACGGGTAAAACTTGGGTTTCAGGATCAAACGCCTCACGCGGAATTTTGAAACGAAAACTTAACCAGTCGGCAATCGCTATTCGTAAACCCAAAATACCTTTGGTTGTAGGGTAAGTGCCCAATCCTTTGATGTGTTCAAACAGGGCATCCTGAATAAATTTTGGTGTCGCATGGGCGGGTTCACCGATGGATAAGGCAATGTGCTGTTTGTCTTGGGGCGCAATGATACCGTGCTTTAGTTGCGCCAGTTTCTCAAACGGGTAAGGATGGCAATATTTTAAACCTGGATTCATGCTTAGATACAATGCGGCTGCTTACCCATAGCCTGGGCTTGTTGATACAATGCCATTGCTTGCGGCATGTGCTGCTCCAGATTTTGGATGCGGGTGGCATGTGCAGGATGAGTAGACATAAACTCTACCGGTTGCTTCCCTTGGGTGGCTTGCTCCATTTTTTGCCACAGAGTGATGCTGTTTTTTGGGTCAAAACCCGCTTTCGCCATCAAATCCACGCCAATAATATCGGCTTCGCTTTCCTGGGTACGGCTGAAAGGCATGAGCACACCATACTGGGCACCTACGCCCAGCATTCCGAAACCGAGCTGGCCTAAAGCAGAAGTCGGCATGGTAAGGGCTTGCAATACGTTCAAGCCTTGGCTCATAGCCATTTCTTGGGATGCCCGTTCATTGCTATGTTTAGCCAGGACGTGACCGATCTCGTGGCCGATGACGGCGGCCAGTTGTTCCTGATTATCGACCAATTGCAGCATCCCGGTATGTACGCCGATTTTATTGCCGGGCAGGGCAAAAGCATTGGGACTGTTGTCTTCAAAGACAACGACTTCCCAACTGCCACCAACTACCTGAGTGATGGCGTTAGCAATGCAGGTCGTTGTCTGATTGTATTGGCCGTTATAGCTGACTTTTTTGTCCTTTTTTAGGGTGTCAAATGCTTGTAAACCCATTTGGTCTATTTGTGTTTCAGGCATAAAGATAAACTGGCTTCTACCAGTGGGACTGGTCGCGCAGGCGCTTAGTAAACACGTAATTAATACGATAGGAAATAGTTTGCTAAACATACACAAAGACCTACAGATGCTGATAAGGGATGGTATTTTAACGTAATTGGGAGAGTGTAAGTAATAAAGTTACATACTGGGATCGACTGTAGGCTGCATTCTACCGCTAGAAAATGACTGTCATAAAAAATAGAGTGCCGTGCCAAAACTGTAAATCAGTAACTTCAAACCAGTTCTCAAAGTAATATAGTTTCATATCGAAGGCACACTTTCGACCCCTATGTATAGAACCTAAC
>PMDM01000234.1 GCA_003155565.1 Methylococcaceae bacterium
CTGTATATGGGCAAATATCATATAGGTTATTCCATTTCGAGTGCATTCGGATTATTTGTTACCCATGGCTCACTGTTCGGCTTGGCGTTAAGCGGCTTCCTGTGGAAAAATAACCAGCGCATGGCCAGCTATCATTTCATCATGGCAATCTTGACCTTATTTATTCCGCAATGGATTTTTGGTGTGACTACTGGGGAAGCAGCCGCCATGTACTGTTTTTTCTCCATCCCGATTACCGGCAGTTTTATGCCGTATTTTAAGAATTATTTTATTGCCCAGGATTTTGCTGACCGGAATGATCCGCTACTGGCTACAAAATAAACTACGCAGTGAATCACAATGCTGAATTGCTGGCTGGATTAACTCCAAATAGCCCTCTTTGTAGCTAGGATAAAGAAAGGAGTAACCGAGTTCTTTAAGCTTGTCATTACGGCAACGTTTGTTCATGTCGGAATCATCTTCTGTGATTTTAGCGATGGGCGGATTGCAATGCAGCTTTTCCGTCATCCAGGTCATGACTTCCCATAAGGACGCAGGATCGTCATCACTGGCTAGGTAGCACTGTTCAAGGCTAACTCCCGCGATGCGTCGTTCAAGTAGAAATGCCAGTACGGCCACGCAATCGCGCTGATGGATTCTATTGGTGTAATAAGGCGGATTGTGCTGAATTGACGGTGATTGCCGTGCCATTCTCAGCAGATATTCGCGTCCTGGCCCATAGATCCCTGAATAGCGTACAACAACATTGGCTGGATTGTGTGCCATTAATTTACGTTCAGCATTTACGATTTTTAGGCTAGTGCTTTTATCAGGTAACGTAGCTGAATCCTCATCAACCCATTCTCCCTCAGATTGCCCATAAACACTCGTCGAAGACACAAAAATCCATGGTGCTTGTGAACTGGCTTGTGCAAATCGGTTGAGTAAGTTATTGATGCCTGTCTCGTAGATGTCATGGTAGCTGTTTTCGTTACGACTATCGGCGGACACGATAAAAAAAATGTACTCGAAATCCGTACCTAATGCCTCCAGACCGGTGGGTGAAGTAATATCTGCACTCACAAACTTAAACTTTTCCTGGCTTACAGGTGGCGGGTTACGCTTTAGCCCGGTCACATCATGCCCTGCCTCCGCCAATGTGTTGGCTAACTCGTAACCTATTGCGCCGCAGCCGACGATGAGAACTTTAGCCATGATTTATAACTCGTTGATAAGATTTAATTCTTGTGGATAAGGGGACATATAGTAGGAATCTTGTATGTACGGATTAGGATTCTTCCTGAAATGGTGTTTTAACAGGGTTAACGGCACGATAAGAGGCACTTCACCTTGCCTGTAGCGTTCGATGGCTTCGCAGAGTTCGGCCTTGTCATCAGCATTCAACTCTTTTTTTAAATAACCTTGAATATGCTGTAGCACATTGACGTGATTTTTGCGGCTTGCCACTTTTTTTAACGTCTTCATCAACTGGGCAATATAGCTGCTTGCGACTTCATTCACATTCACTTTCGTGACAGATGCCAATAATTGGCCTAAATCGATGTAACTTTCGTGGCTCATGATAATCAATTTGTGCCGTGCATGAAAACAGGTCAAGCCGCTTGGAGTCAATCCTTCCGCCATAAGCTGCTTCCATCGGTGCAGCACATAAACGCGTTGGATAAAGTTTTCACGCAACCTAGGATCGCCCAGCCGCCCCTCTTCCTCAACTGGCAATAGTGGGTTATTACGCATCATTTCTTCGGCATAAATACCTGTACCCATTTTTTGGGGTCGGTTGTTTAAGTAGACCTTAACCCGTTCCATGCCGCAACTCGGCGAACCTTTTTTCAGTATATAACCACATAAATCAGCGTATGCGGGTTTTTGCTGGTTGGCATAGTCTCGCAGCTGGCCTGTGACATCAATATCAGGATTTTTTACGCCGACACAGTGTATTTCCTTATCAATTTTGACCAGTTGAATCGTCGGACGCGGCGTACCCATACCTATAGCAACTTCCGGGCAAAAAGTTTGAAAATCAAAATATTGCGCCAATGTTCCGGCAATATACGAATCACGTTTATGACCGCCATCGTAACGTACTGGCTGACCAAGTAGACAACTGCTGATACCAACTGGAATTTTTTTCATCTTCTAGTAAAGTTATGTGTTGCTTTAAAATCTACCACCGAAATCCTAAATAACAAGAGTTAGCAGGTTTTTGCCCTTAAAATAGATAACTATTGACCTTATTGGTATTTATGGCAAATTGGTGTTTTACCGAACATATTTAAGCCATAATGCATTCACAATAGTGCTTAGCCGATACTGGAATAAGAGACTAAGGTAACTATTTGATTCGTCCTGGAAATTAACCTGAAAACCCGTCAAGAGATTTCTGGTTTTCAACTGAAACAATCAGCCGTGAAACGCCTACCTATGAAATTTAGACTTATTTTTTATATTATTATGACGATTAGTATGACAACTCAAGCCGACGCACCCACAAAAAAGCAGTTGCCGCCGTGTCTCGATACGCCAAATTGTGTATCCAGCCAGGCAACCGACAAGGGACATTACATTGCTCCGTTTAAGATTTTCGGAGATCCAAAATTTGCGTGGGCAGAGCTTAGAAAAGCCATTATGGCGCATGACCGGATGTTCATTACCCATGAAACAGACAATACGCTCCATGCTGAGGCTACCAGTCTGGTGTTGCATTTTGTCGATGACATAGATGCCATCCTTGATACAGAGGCGGGATTGATCCACGTACGATCCGCATCACGGCGGGGACACAGCGATTTTGGCGTTAACCGCAAACGCATAGAAAAATTCAGGGCACAACTGAGAAAGTTACATGTACTTGAATAGCGGTTTGGGTTGTGATAACTGATAGTAGCCTGCGCCCGCCAAACAGTCAGCTTACGCGGATACCTTTACAGAGAAATGGCACATTGTGAATGTGTCGGCAAAGGTTTGGATTGGCTCCAGAAAGCTGCCGAACAAAGCCAAATGAATACTTTAAGCCTTGCTCGGAGTTATCTACCCCTATTGGAGAAGCCGTTCCGAACGACAAGTAAAAGCTAAAATAGTTAGCATATGCGACACATCCCTGTGTCGTAAAACTTTAATCTTCCGCAAAAAACTACTTGTTTTTATTACGCTCGTTAACTTCTTTAATGACTTCATCGGCCACATTTTTCGGACATGGCATGTAGTGTGAAAACTCCATGGAGAATTGTCCACGGCCTGATGTCATGGTACGCAAATCACCGATATAACCGAACATTTCGCTCAACGGTACATCAGATTTTACGCGTACACCGGTGATACCTGGATCTTGCGATTTAATCATGCCACGACGGCGGTTAAGATCGCCGATGACATCGCCGACATGTGCATCCGGTGTAAAGGTGTCCACTTTCATGATCGGTTCGATCAATTGAGGGCCAGCTTTTGGAATGGTTTGACGGAATGCGGCTTTCGCAGCAATTTCGAACGCTAACGCAGATGAGTCAACCGCGTGGAAAGCACCATCCAGCAAGGTAACTTTAAAATCTAAACAAGGGAAACCTGCCAACACACCTTTGTCCAGCATGTTTTTGAAGCCTTTCTCAACGGCTGGCCAGTATTCGCGTGGCACGTTACCACCCGTAACGGCTGATACGAACACAAAACCACTGCCTGGTTCACCTGGCTCAATGACGTAGTTGATTTTAGCGTATTGACCAGAACCACCGGATTGCTTTTTATGGGTGTATTCATCTTCAACAAGTTTGGTGATGGTTTCGCGGTAAGCCACTTGCGGTTTACCAACGATAACATCCACACCGTGGGTACGCCGTAAGATGTCAACTTTAATGTCAAGATGCAACTCGCCCATGCCTTTTAGGATGGTTTCACCGCTGTCTTCATCGGTTTCAACGTGGAAAGAAGGATCTTCCTGGATCATTTTACCCAGTGCGATACCCATTTTCTCGGACGCTGCCTTATCTTTGGGGCTAATTGCCAGCGAAATAACGGGATCAGGGAATACCATCGGTTCTAAAGTGGCAGGGAATCTCGGATCGCATAACGTGTGACCGGTTTGAATATTCTTCATGCCTAGTACGGCAACAATATCGCCAGCTTGTGCAGAATCCAGTTCATTACGGTCATCGGCGTGCATTTCAACGATACGGCCAATACGTTCCGTTTTGCCAGTGAAGGTATTGAGTACGTTGGTGCCTTTTTCCAGCTTTCCACAATAGATGCGTAGGAAGGTTAACGCACCATAGCGGTCATCCATAATTTTGAAAGCCAAGGCGCGTAGCGGTTTGTTGGCATCAACAATTGCATATTCACCGGTAGGCTTGCCTTCGAGATCCACTTCAGGTTGAGGTTTGACTTCAGTTGGGCAAGGCAGGTAATCGATAACACCATCCAAAACCAACTGTACACCTTTGTTTTTGAAAGATGAACCGCAGAAGGTCGGGAAGAAATCGAGATTGATAGTGCCCTTACGAATACAGCGTTTAATGGTTTCAATATCAGGTTCTACGCCGTCCAGATATTGTTCCATAACATCGTCAAATTGATCGGAAACCTGGTCAATCATCTTTTCGCGCCATTTTTCAACGTCCGCCACCATATCGGCAGGCACATCTTCTATATGGTAATTCATCGGGTCGCCAGAATCGTCCCATATCCAGGCTTTACGGGTAAGCACATCCACAACCCCTGAAAACTTATCTTCGGTGCCAATAGGCAATGTCATGACGACAGGCACTGCACCCAGCACTTGTTCAACCTGTTTAACGACGCGGTAAAAATCAGCACCTATACGATCCAGTTTGTTGACATAGATAACGCGGGCAACTTCAGAGTCATTCGCATAACGCCAGTTAGTTTCTGATTGCGGCTCAACACCGCCAGAACCACAGAAAACACCGATGCCACCGTCGAGAACCTTCAACGAACGGTAAACTTCGATAGTAAAATCAACGTGACCGGGCGTGTCGATGATATTAAAACGGTAATCCTTCCAAAAACAGGTGGTCGCTGCGGATTGGATGGTAATACCGCGCTCACGTTCTTGATCCATAAAGTCAGTGGTGGTTGCACCATCATGCACTTCACCAATTTTGTGGATTTTGCCGGTGAGCTTTAAAATCCGCTCGGTGGTCGTGGTTTTGCCGG
>PMDM01000326.1 GCA_003155565.1 Methylococcaceae bacterium
GGGAGCATTTGAACAGAAACTTACGATTTTGAAATCGATTTGTCGCTCATGACAATAAATGGCATCGATTCCTATTGGCTTTAAAAATAGAATTCAAGCATGGCACTCACTTATCCCCAGCCTCTGTTCAGGTCATGATAATGATTGCCAACAAAGCTTCGGCGGTTAGATCAATCACGCCTCCTCAGCTTGGCCTAAATTAAGCTTCAAGCCAATACAACATCTGCATCGAGTTTCGCCTTCTTTAAAATAGTTGCAAACAAGGGTCGCTAATGAGAATTTCTGTAGAATGAAGCACAAGAGCGTTGCATTCCACCTGATATCCAGCTCATTAGAGACCCGCTTGTAACTGTTTTAGATTATCAACAACTCGTTGTGCATCCATAGCCGGATCAACGTCGTCATCAATTTGGCGAATCACTAGAGCGGGATCAATGATAAAAGTCCAGCGTTTTGCCATTTTCAAAACCGGCATTTTTACGCCATAAGCATCGGTCACCTTGGCATCCGGGTCAGACAATAAATCAAAAGAGAGCTTATGCTTTTGATGGAAGTCCTGCAAATTCTTTACTTCATCGGTGCTGATCCCATAAACCTCGGCATTTTGGTTGCGGATGGCTTGGATTGAATCACGGAAGGCACAGGCCTGTTTGGTACAACCGGGTGTCCCCGCTTTTGGGTAAAAATACAGCACAGTCCAGCCTTTACCCTGGCGTGCCGCCAAACTAATTTCACTGCCATCTTGGGCTTTCAATAGGAATGGTGGAGCCGCTTGGCCAATCGTCAAATCGCCCGCTTGTACGGAAGCGACAAAAGGCAACCACGATAGAAGCTGGGCAAGCTGTTTTAAAAGATGTTTTAGTTTTCGCATAGGCACCTCATTTCAAAAATGATGGGGAGCTGATTTGCTCTGAGTTGAGAATAAGTCAACAACACCTAGAATCATGTTGGGGATTATATAACTAATCATTACAAAAACGGGTGGATTTAGCCTTGTCATAAACCATTAAAATAGGATGGGTGCAAGATGAACTTCTTGACATAGGGTACATCTAATTATCGATTTAGTCATTATTGATCAGTGCATTAGAAAATTCTGTTTAAATTACCCTCATTCCAAAAAGGTTGTTTACTCAATAGGTAAAAAATATGATTCAGCTTTTGCGTTCATTGGTTCTACTGTTGCTCTTTACCGGCAATGTCCTGGCCGCTGAAGAAGCCTTTACCCAGGCCGCTTTCGACCGTCTCCAGCAACAAGGTTCTCCCATTTTGGTATGGATTCATGCCGATTGGTGCCCGACCTGTCGCGCACAAGCGCCGATTTTGAAAAAGTTGCTTGATCAACAAGAATTTAAACCCATCCAGGCGTTACGCGTCGACTTCGACCAGCAACAAGACATCGTGAAAGCATTCAAAGCCATCAAACAAAGCACGTTGATCATATTCAAAGGCGGCAAGGAAGTCGATAGGAGCTTGGGGGTTACCAACGAGCAAGCTATTGAAGCCTTAATGCGAAAGGCGTTGTAAAAGGTTATCGCCATGATTGCCGGAATTGGTGTTTATGGGCTCAGTATCCTGGCCGGAATCCTGTCCACGCTTTCGCCTTGCGTATTGCCCTTGCTACCGATACTTGTCGGTACTGCGCTGACGGCACACCGTTATGGACCAGTAGCATTGGCGGCAGGGTTGGCGCTGGCTTACGCACTCGCTGGCCTCTTCTTGACTACCTTGGGACTTATGATCGGACTAGACCAGGCTGTTTTCCGTAATTTCAGCGCCGGATTCCTAATACTGTTTGGGTTACTGTTGCTGTCGGATCGGTTACAAGAATACTTTGCATCCATTACGGCGAGTGTTAGCGGCAGTGGCCAGCCCTTACTCGAACGGATGTCTGCTGATACGCTGACCGGTCAGTTTTTGTTGGGGGCTTTATTGGGTATCGTCTGGAGTCCTTGCGTCGGCCCAACCCTAGGCGCTGCTATTATTCTAGCTAGCCAGGGCGAAAATCTCATGCATGCAACGGTCGTTATGGCCCTGTTCGGCGTGGGTGCGGCTATCCCCCTGATTGTGCTGGGAATGCTGTCACAGCAAGCTCTACAGCACTATAAAAGCAAACTATTCACTACCGGCATCGTCGGTAAAAAACTCTTAGGGACTTTACTCCTGTTGCTAGGATTGTTTGTCGTAACCGGGTTCGATAAGGTTTTTGAAGCCTGGATTTTAACGAATGCGCCAGAATGGCTGAGTAACCTAACGGTCTCGATTTGAAGTGATCAATTGAGTCACTTGGTTTCAGTGGCTAACCATTGCCAAAACTTTTCCGCACCTTGATAACCGGTATAACGCGCGACTTCTTGCTGGTTTTTAAATAACACCATCGTCGGCGTGGCGAATAAGGACTGGTTCAGCTTCCAGCCTATGGGCGGAGTGGTTGAATTGGTGGGATGGATGGNNAATAACCGCAATCGACCGCTTCAAAAGCAATCAGTTGTTCTTGGTTGTTAAGCTTAACCTGTTCCCAATTCTCCGCATCCGCCTGTTTAGCGGCTAACGGTGTGCTACGGTGCTGATCTCCCAGAGCGGGATCAACATAAGCTACGCCGATGCCGCCTAATCCGCAATAACCCAGCGGATTTTTCTCCAGATAATCCTGATGATAATCTTCGGCAGCTGTGTAGTTAATCAGCGGGGCGATTTCGGTGGTAATAGGGTCGCTAATGCCTGCTGCTTTCAAAT
>PMDM01000162.1:0-168 GCA_003155565.1 Methylococcaceae bacterium
ATGGTAAAGGCAATTGAGGATATTGGCCGGTTTTCCCATAGTGGTTGATATGAGCCACAGTCTGCTTTCTTTGCGTCCTTAACTGGATTTTGCGTTCCATTGCTCCCTAAACTCCAAACACGTCCCGTTGCAGCGTCGTCAATGCCTCGCTCTTGGTGCTGAAGCGGA
>PMDM01000162.1:303-9475 GCA_003155565.1 Methylococcaceae bacterium
CCATTGTGCTTCGCTGACCAAAAAAAAGGGGTCGTTGGTTTTGGGCCAGACAAAACCACCCCTATGCAGGCGGCGGTGGCACAGCCATACCCCATTGCCGTCCCAGACTAGTAACCGCAAGCGGTTTCCCGCCTTGTTCCGGAACACAAACGCCATTCCCGAACACGGTGCCTGTCCCAGGGCTTTCTGGACAATCATTGACAAGCCGTCCATGCCCCGCCGCATGTCCACTGGCATCACTGCCAGCCAGATTTGTGCAGGCTCGCCGATCAAGCCAGACCCTGCAACAACATCGATAGCCATTGCGCTGATACCGTCCCAGGCAATTCCAAGCGGTAACCCTGGGCGCAATGCAGGACAATCTTTTTAGCTTCCGGAGCTATTTCGCTTAACGACTGCGTAACTGTCACCGGAATCAGTACCGGCTTCACTTCCCCAGTCGCTCGCCGGTATTCCGATAACCGCGCCGTAAATGTTCGGCTGTTCAAGTCGTGCTGGCGGCAATAGGCCGCTTGGCTCAAGCCGCTACTTTGCCAAGCTTCATATGTGTACCCGCCAACGATTGGAAATCGCCATGTGTCATCCTCGTCGCAAATAAACAAGAATGACAAACTTTAGTTAANNGTTAAGCCGTGAAGGCGACCTCAGCGGACGCTTACTGTCTAAGCGAATGGAGATTGTTAGACCTTCTACTTTCTTCCTTTAAGCATATTAGACAAGGCATTGTTTTTATTAGAATTACAGTATTCTGGAAAAAATAAGGCAACGTACCGGAGGATGTTTTAAGAAACTTATGGAATATTTTTGCCGTTTGTTTAAACTAACCCAATGAGTGAAAAGCCAATAGGTTCGCTAGATGGCAACTTACCGGTCGATGCACAAACCCAAACAAGCATTGTTACCCTGAAAACTGACCCAACTTGGCTTTGCCCGGTATGCGGACTAAAACGAAATATAGGCAGCCATAAGAAGTGCTCAAAAATTACCCAACTCAAGCACCGGAAAGAACGGGGAGAGATTTAAGTGGGCAGCTATGGGTTCTAAGCCGCGACCCTATTTATTAGCGACGTTTTTTTCAGAAACTCTATTACGGCCTGTACATAGCCAAATTGTTAATTTTAGGAGTCACCATGCAGAAAACCATCACCATTGATTGCCCGCCAGAAATATTGCTTGGTCTTCACCTGAATGCGGAAGGCTTCGCCGACTATTTAAAAAGACAAGCCGCCATCAACCTATTCAAAGAAGGCAAGTTGTCTTCCGGTACTGCCGCATCCTGGTTGGGCATAGGCCGGGTGGCTTTCTTGCAAATTGCTTTTGAAGCGGGTGCCCACATGCTTGACGATACCACCGATGACTTTGCGAGAGAAACCGCATTGTTATGATCGTATTCTCAAATACGACACCGATCATTGCACTCAGCAGTATTCAAAGCCTGGATTTAATGGCGCAACTGTTCGGCGAAATTTATCTCGTTCATGAAGTGATTGAAGAATGTGCAGCCGGTGGCTCAATTTTGGTACCGAACCTTCTGGAAATTAGTTGGATAAAACCAGTGCAATCTACGCCGATCCAACACACCAGCATCCTGCTGGAACTGGACAAAGGCGAGAAACACACCTTGGACATGGCCTGCAAACATCAGGCAGAATGGGTCATCATCGACGAAAAAATTGGCCGTAACATGGCGGAATATTTGGGGCTTAAGGTCAGTGGGACCTTGGGCATCTTGTTGAAAGTCAAACAACAAGGCTTGATCCCTTCATTTATTGACAGTGTCAAAGACATGCAAGCACAAGGTATTTATTACCACCCCACACTCATCACGAAATTAGCCCAAACGGTGGGGGAAGGATGAAATCCCCAGCATTCGGATCGAGGGTTAACGTGTTAAGCCCAGCCGCTTCTGATAAAAGCAGCCTCTCGCAGCGGGCAATATTTTGTTTTGCTCACCGCCTCCAACCGACCCAAAGCAGTCTTCCGGAAAAGGCTACTGGATAGCTGGTATTTTTAGCAAACCTGTCGTTCAGTTGTGAGGGTCATGGCAAAATATGACCTCCACAGGCTGTCCTCGAAAAAAATATAAACTAGGTTGGACTAACGGGAGCATTTGAACCGGAACTTACTTTTTTAAAATCGATTTGTCGACCATTACCATAATAACCCACCCAAGACCATCTGCGTTGAGCTTAGCCGTTTCAAAATCGTTTCGACTAAGCGACGCAGATGTCAATTCCATCGAATTAAGCGCCAGGGCGTAGTTTTATTGCAACCTATTCTCCTCAAACTACAGCTCTGCTTGTAGGCGTTTAAGTGTCTCAACGACTCGCTGTGCATCCAGGGCGGGATCAACATCGTCATCAATTTGGCGAATCACTAAGGTGGGATCAATAATGAACGTCCAGCGTTTTGCCATTTTCAAGACAGGCATTTTTACACCATAGGCTTCAGTTACCTTGGTGTCTGGATCAGACAATAAGGTAAATGACAGTTTGTGTTGCTGATGAAAAGTCAGCAAATCCTTGATGTCATCGGTACTAATCCCATAAACCTCGGCATGTTGACTGCGAATTGCTTGGACGGAATCACGAAAAGCACAGGCTTGTTTGGTACAGCCTGGAGTGCCGGCTTTGGGATAAAAATACAGCACCGTCCATCCAATACCTTGGCGTGCAGCCAAACTGATTTCTTTACCATCTTGCGCTTTCAGTTGGAATAGTGGCGCTGGCTGACCAACGGCTACTACATCGGCCTGTACTGATGCCACAAACGGTAACCATGAGAGAAAAAGTGCCAACTTTTTTAGAATAGGTGTTGGTTTTTGCATGGGTAACTCACGTCAAATTAGTCCTCGGTTACTGAAAATTCGCCACTGCAAAACGGGTGAATGAAAACCTTACTACCAAACAATTCCGAGAAATCAGAAGCGAGATGAACTTTCCGTACCAGAGCATATCAAATTTTGGTGAGTTTATTATGGATTTCTTTTGGCTTATTTTAAAAAATATAGATTGCTTATCAAGCACCTTGCATTAAGCGGGATATTCACCAACAGGTAAAGAATTATGATTCAACTGATGCGATTAATGATCTTAATACTGCTCTTCAGCGGCAAGGTTCTTGCCGCTGAAGAAGCCTTTACCCAGGCAACTTTTGATCGCCTCCAGGAACAAGGTTCTCCCATTTTGGTATGGATCCATGCCGATTGGTGCCCGACCTGCCGCGCACAAGCGCCGATTTTGAAAAAGCTGCTCGAACAACAAGAATTTAAATCCATCGAGGCGTTATGCGTCGACTTCGACCAGCAACAAGACATTGTGAAAGCATTCAAAGCCATCAAACAAAGCACCTTGATCATTTTCAAGGGAGGCAAGGAAGTCGATAGAAGCCTAGGGGTTACGGATGAACAGGATATAGAAGCCTTTTTGCGTAAAGCCTTGTAAGGGGTTTGCCATGATTACCGGAGTCGGTGTTTATGGGTTAAGCGTAATTGCCGGAATTTTATCGACACTTTCCCCCTGTGTATTGCCCTTGATCCCGATTCTAGTCGGAACGGCCTTGGCAGCGCACCGTTATGGCCCGGTGGCATTGGCATCGGGCTTGGCACTTTCTTATGCACTGGCGGGAGTTTTTTTGGCAACGATTGGATTGGCAATCGGTCTCGACCAGGTGGTTTTCCGCAATATTGCTGCCGGGTTATCGATAGTTTTCGGTTTAGTTTTGATATCGGAGCAGTTACAAGCGAGCTTTGCCGAATTTACGTCCGGCTTGAGTAGTGGCGGCCAGCCCTTGCTCGAACGAATTTCTACAGATTCCTTAAACGGCCAGTTTTTGTTGGGGGGCTTACTTGGCATCCTATGGAGCCCTTGCGTCGGCCCAACATTGGGGGCAACGCTTATTCTCGCCAGCCAAGGCAAAGACCTCATGCATGTCTCCCTGGTCATGGCTTTGTTCGGCATCGGCGCCGCTATTCCGCTGGCTGCTTTGGGCATGATGTCACAGAAGGCCATGATGCATGTTAAGAAAAAACTGTTGGCTACCGGCAAGCTAGGCAAAAAACTGTTAGGCGCATTATTATTGCTGCTAGGATTTTTAGTCATTACCGGCTGGGATAAATTATTTGAAGCATGGGTACTGGCGAATGCGCCGGAATGGCTGAGTAACCTAACGGTCTCGATTTGAAGTTATCAATTGAGTTGCTTAGTTTCGGTGCCTAACCACTGCCAAAATATATCTGCGCCTTGATATCCGGTATAACGTGCCACTTCCTTTTGATCACGAAATAACACGATGGTTGGCGTGGCGAATAAGCTTTGGTTTAGCTTCCAGCCGTTGGGCGGCGTGGTTGAATTGGTGGGATGGATGGGAACGGGATGTTTCCAGGTGGCGAGTACGTCTTTGTCGAACTTCCGGCAATAACCGCAATCGACCGCTTCAAAGGCGATCAGTTGTTCTTTGCTGTTGAGCTTAACCTGCTCCCAATTTTCAACCACAGCCTGTTTTGCCGCTAGCGGGGTGCTGTGGTGTTGATCTCCAAGCGCAGGGTCAACATAAGCCACGCCGATGCCGCCCAAGCCGCAATACCCCAGCGGATTTTTCTCCAGATAATCCTGATGATAATCTTCGGCAGATGTGTAGTTAATCAGTGGGGCAATTTCGGTGGTAATAGGATCGCTAATGCCTGCTGCCTTCAAATTGCTTTGATAGATAGCGCGGGTAAGTTCCGCTAATTGGCGCTCTTCGTCGGTACGGTAGAAAACAGCACTGCGGTAATTGCTGCCGATGTCATTGCCTTGGCGGTTGCCCTGGGTGGGGTTGTGGTTTTCCCAGAACTGGATGAGCACATGCTCTAAGGTAGTTTGTTTCGGGTCGTAATAAACTTTCACTACTTCGGCATGGTTTTTGACGGCTTTGCCTTCTTTAATGGCCGATTCGGTGTCGTGCAGCGTTTCGTAACTGGGGTTGGTGATATCTCCGCCAGCATAACCGGCTTCCACATCCAAAACGCCGTTTAAAGCCTGCATCCGTTTTTCCGAGCCCCAGAAACAGCCCATGCCAAGGACAATGTAAGGCGTATCCGAACCGACTACAGCTTTATTCAACGAAGGATTGGCGGTTTTACCCGCAAAGAGGGCGGTTTGTGGCAATATCAGTCCGGCTAGCACAAACAGGCTGAGAACGGTTAACGACCAAAATGCCCGGTATCGCCTTGCCACATCATCTTCTCTTTTGGGTTGATAGGAGAAATACTTTGTTTCCAATTAATGAATTGTTTATACCCGATTTGAAGTGCGTGGCAAGATAAATTTTATGGTTTGAATTGTCCTGCAAGAATGCAAGCTAGCCCTTATAAGGCAAGACAATCCAATCCCTTAAAATCGTTTCATCACGTTTCGGCAGGTAAGCAAAATCATTGGGAAAATCGCGGTGTACCGATTCGGCGCTGTGAGTGGAAACCAGTTGCCTTTGACTATATAGAAAAACTAGGCAAACTGATATCCGGTCTGGCGGTCGAAACGGTTGAGCAGGTTGCTTAAGGCGCTACCTTTTTTACCGTAAAGGACTAGCGGTGGCATTTGAAAAGAAACTTACGGTTTCACTGTTTGTTTGTCGCTATATGGTAAATATCCGCTTAAAAACTATATGCCCACTTTCCCAATTTAGAAAATAATTTATCGTAATTTAGGTATTACAGCCGCTCCTGCCCTCAAAGATTTTTAGCACAAATACGTTGCATCACAGCAGGTTTTGGCTTGCTTTCTCCCCCTTGCTCAAACGCATATATGGAAAGCAACGGCGAATAGAGCGCGAGCAGTTCATCATGAAGTAGCAAGAAGTCAGGGTTGCTTGGTTTTCCGAAGCGTCCGTTACCTTCCATGAAGGTCTCATAAATCAGCACGCCGCCGGGATTAAGTATTTCGGGAAGAATAGGCAGCAGAGGCCGATACAGGTATCGGCTAACTACAATGCCGTCGTATCGTTGGTCTGGTCGAAGCCATTCTCCTGCTTCAAGGTCAAGGACAATAATGTTGATATTGTCCATGCCCACCATACCTGATACTGCCTGGACATCTCGATCAACCGCATCAACTTGATAGCCTTGTTGGGCAATCCAAATGGCATGCCGCCCACTGCCACAAGCCAAGTCGAGTACACGGCCTCCTTTTCGTATCAAGGGCAGGTGTTTAACCACCCAAGGCGAAGGCTCTCCTGTCAAGCATTGATGTTTCATGTCGCTAATCTGAACCTTATCAATAGTATCAACTAATCTTTGAGGTTTTTCCGATGGGTATTGCTCTTGAATGCGTTGCACAAACGTTCGTTTATGCGGCTATTTGGGAAGCCCAACCCAAACCTTAACCGTGGATAGCCAAGCCGCGTGCACCAACCGTTATGCCGATGTGATCTTGGGATTCAGCGTACAATGAATTCTCGACAGTTTGCATTTTATTAGCGCGGGGGCGGTTTGCTTTGCCTGCGGCTTTAATGATATGCCAAAAATTACCGAGTTATTGTTGTTAGCGCCGGGCATGAATTTACAAAGCAAAATCGCCTTGGTCGCCTTCATGATCTCAATCGGCGGCTTAATAAATTCCCGCCGCATAGCCGAAGCGAAGATTTCGGCTTAAATTTTTACGCCTAGCACCGGCGCATTTGATTTAAACAAAACCCAAGCGCTTAAGTCTTTTCTGAGCTTCATAGCTTTTGCACTTCCCCTTGTAATCAAAATCGACAGAGTTTCGCCATTGGGCAATAAAACACATATTTCTGCATTAACTTCGTCCAGATAAACACGTATTACCGTGCAGGGCAAGCGGTTGGACGCCGAATAACGACTCGTGTCAGAGTCCGAAGTGATCATTATTTCTGCACTATCAATCAGTAAAACCACATCCATACCTATTTTTAAATCTAAATCACTTAAGGCGGACAAGCCTAGTTTGACTTTGATAGCCAAGTTTTCAGATAGCTTAATGTCGACATCCGCATTGACAGCGCCTGGGTAAATGGAGGTTACGGTGCCAAACAATTGATTAAGGTAACTAGTTTTGACAGCCAGATGTTGAAGCAATAATCGCGTATCAGGGTTATCAAGAATTCCCTGATTAAGTTTTTTCAGAAATTTACGATGTTTTGCTTCCAGGTTTGCATATAAGTCCAGCAGGCCAAGACCGGTTTCAGTCAAACAGGTGCCACCGCCCTTGCTTCCCCCGATAGCTGTGCTGACTAATATCTTTGGGGCGCTATTATTTGCCCGTTCAATGATCTGCCAAGCACCTTTATAGCTGAGGCCACACTCCCTAGCGGCTTGGCTAATGGAGCCGGTTTTTGCAACAGCCTTCAACAGTACAATCATGCGGTGATCAATACCGGATAACCGGAGCTCTCCTTCAACCCATGATGTGTTGCTGTCATTTGATACAGTCATGGCAAGTGCCAGTTTAAAGAAAGTTTTAGAAAGTACATATTATTCATTGTAGAGAAAATGTTATTTCCATTGTAGCAACAATTATTTTCATTTATCGTTATATACTTTTATACACATCGCTGTAAAATACCATAGAGTCTATTAACTTGGTGATAGTTAATTAGTGAGCTTAACCCAGTATGGGTTTTTAATTAATCAAACAGGGGGAAATATGATCAGTCTACCAATACGTCCTATTGATGACTATTCCAAGGCATTTATTCATTTGCCAATACTTTACATGATATCGCTTAGCATTAATTGCCAAGCAGCAGATAAAATTAACTACACTAAACCACCCTTTTCCGTGTTTTCCAGCCAGATGACCGACGGCTTAAGCGGGGGCGGTAAATATGACAAGCCAGTTTGGAATCTGCATGATGCCTTGAAACTCCCTGAATGGTTATCTATCTCTTTGGAACAACGTACCCGTTATGAAACTATGGATGGTAGCTTTAGGGGAGGTAGTAAAGGCGGCGATCAGCAAATCCCTTTACAGACCGATGTCGCCTTGGAAGCCCGCTGGCGTGGGTTCAGGCTGGGCGGAGAATTCCTGGATGCCCGGCAATTTGGTTCTGATAAAGGTTCGGGCATTAATAACACAAGTGTAGATACCGCCGATTTCATCCAAGGTTATCTCGCCTATGCCGACCAGAACATCAACTACAGCGGTATCGGCGGCGAGGTGATTGTTGGACGGCAAACCTTGAATTTCGGCAGTCGCCGCCTGGTCGCCCGTAACGTGTTCCGCAATACCATTAACAGCTTTACCGGAGCCCGGGTGCATTTGCTGGATTATAATAAATGGCAGTTGAATGTGTTTACTGCCATGCCGGTCCTGCGTTATCCCACGGACACCGACCAATTGCTGGATAACCGCCAGCAATGGGATGAAGAAGATACCCATACCTGGTTTTCCGGCGCTTTTTTTGAAGCGTTCGATATTGCCTGGAATATCAACGCCGAGCTTTATCTCTATCATTTGGACGAAGGCGATAGCCCCAATAACCAAACCCGTAATCGCCGTTATTTCACCCCTGGCTTCCGCTTTTATATTAAGCCGACGGCAGGTGAGATTGACTTTCAAACGGAAACCATCGGTCAGTTCGGTACCGTCCGTGGCAGCACAGATAAAACTGACGGCAAAAACCTCGACCATGCCGCCTGGATGCAACATGCCGATGTCGGTTATACCTTCGATCATCCATGGACGCCACGTCTGGCCTTTGAATACGATTATGCCAGCGGCGATAAAAATCCGAAAGATAACCAAGACCAACGTTTCGACACTCTATTTGGCGCTCGCCGCTTTGACTTCGGGCCCACCGGCATTTACGGCGCGTTCGCCCGTAGCAACATCAACACACCGGGTTACCGGATTACCGTGAATCCCCGTTCCGATGTGCAACTGGGTGTCAGCCACCGGGCTTTCTGGCTGGCATCCGATACGGATGCGTGGACGACCACAGGGATCAATTCGTTACGCGACAAGACCGGTAAGACCAGCAATTATATTGGTCAACAACTGGAACTGACCGCCCGCTACGATTTCAATAGCAGTCTAGGTTTAGAAACTGGCTGGACGCATCTATTTAAAGGCGACTTTGCCAAAGACGCACCCAATGCTCCGGCTGGCAAGGATATTGATTACTTCTATGTCCAAAGTATGTTACGGTTTTAATTAATCTGAGGAGAATACTATGC
>PMDM01000283.1 GCA_003155565.1 Methylococcaceae bacterium
CCTGTAGTTTTTTAGTTAGGCCGCACTCCCAGATAATCGCTGCTCGCCAGCCCATTATTTTCAGTTGGTACAACACTTTCTGGTCACGTACCACATTACGGGCAAATTTTTTTTGCCAAAATTCGCTGCGTGTTTGCGGAATACGTGAACCCTTACAATTTACATGCTGATGCCAGAAACAACCATTGATGAAGATGACAGCCTTGTACTTGCGTAAAACCAGATCGGGCGTACCGGGCAATTGCTTAATGTGCAACCGGAAACGAAAACCCTGCCGATGCAACGCAGAACGCACCCGCTTTTCTGGACGGGTTCCATAACTACGGACAGCCGCCATAATCCGGGATCGAGTTTCCTTGTCTATGTGGTCAGTCAATTCGTTACCTTTTACTGATTGTTATTGGTTTTACGGAATGCGGTGACAGAAGATTTCAGTTGATGTGTAAATGTAATTGTATCGTCATTCAACTATGTATTCTGTAGCACAAGTAGCGTGGTAGTATTGATGAAAACCGCAGTTAGCGGATACACGCCGCGCCCAAAGTACAAACAAAACGGACAGACCGCGTGTTTGCGCGTCTAATTCCCCTACAATTTATCCGTCGTACGGACGTGCAAAATGAAATCTGCTTATGGTGGATTACGAGCTACCCTTTGCGGGTTTGCATATTAAAATGTCCAATCTTCTTCCTTCATGAAAAGTTCTAAATTCATACAAGGAATGTTAAACCGTTCGCAAACATTTGGAATTTGTGCTGCATTTTTTTTGTATTTTTCCGTCGTGATAACGCAACCACCAATAGCCTTAGCTTTAGCGATTACAAAAGGGTCTGCCACAGGCTTGCCCCCTAAGAGTTCTTGTTTCCTAATGAGCGTTTGAAAATGTGGAATTTTAAAAATTTCCGAAACTATTTGGAATTCGTTAGCAGCAGGTATCTGAAAAAATGACTTGTTGTCTTTAACCCACTGAGATAATAAGTCATCTTGTCCTTCAAGTTCTCTCGAAACCTCCTTTACTGAAATAACTTGCTCATCGTCAACTAACCGATCAAATTTTTTCCAAAGTGACGGGAATCTTTCAGGATAATAATACTTAAACAGCCATATTAATGGGCCACTATCGAAAACATACCTCACGCGGCATTTCCTTTGCTATATAACAAAGACTCCATTCCATTTAGGTTTTTCACTTTAACACCTAGATAATCGGCTAGTCTCTCGCTTGTTATTCGTTGTTGATAATAGCTACTAAAAGCTTTTTCAATATATTTCCCCCCTAAATAAGCTCCTTGAGTCAGATAGTAATTACCTCCACCACTCTTGCTGCTTTTATTGGCTGATTCCCGCACCCAAGCACTTACTTTATCGTCATAAAACTTTTGGTTAATTAATCCTTTATCAAAAATTCTGCGCAATATTACTTCCCTGCTTACGTGAAAAAATCCTGCAAGCTCTTCAATTGAAGAATTATCTATAAGCGTGTTTTTAAGTTTTAAGTCAAGCACTCCGGTAGGCACCAGAAACTCTCCAGCAAATTTATTGCAAAGAATTTCTATTTGCTTATTATCCCCTTCAAGATACTCAATATAATCATCAATACGAGTATCTATACCTCCCGTTTTAAACAACAGATGAGCCAACTCATGAAAAAGGGTAAAAATTTGTCGTGTGTCTGGTTTGCTGTTATCGAGATAAATAACAGGGAAGTTTTCATCATATAAGCAAAAACCAGAGAACTGATCGTTATGGAAAGCATCTTTAAAAACGAAAACCCCGTGAGTTTCTAATTTTTCTCGCCAAAACTTAAGTGCTTTATTGTTATCTTTCAATGAGCTTTGTTGTTCTACCGTAACAGAAAAATATTCCCGTACAGTTTTTGCCATCTCAACTGCCGATATATTTGGAGCAAATGACAGATTTTGAACAATCGGTTTTGTAGCAGGGTTTATATTTTCGTAAAGTTCGTACAAATTTAACTGAAAAACGCTAGCCTTCCTTAGCAGCATCCGCATTGCTGGGGGCATTATTTCAATTTCATAATCTGGAAGTGTACGAAATGATTGTTTTGGTGTTGCTTCTTCTGGAGGCTCAGGAAAAAAGAACAACGCGAGAGGGCGCTTATAAACTTCATAAGCCAAACGCTCTAGTTGAGCGAATGTAGGCGATTCTATTTCAGCTTCCCATGCTAAAACGGTTTCATATGTAATAGTCTTACGATGAAGTTTTTCAATTACATCATCAATGCTAAGCCCCGCCGTTTCCCTTGCCCAACGTAGTACATCACCATTAACAGGTATTTCCTCAGTCTGTTGGTGTGCCTTTGATTTCATTATCACATTAAAGAAATTGAGGTATTTTGATTAGATGTGCTTTGCTACTCAAATTTAAAAAAGTAGGGGGCAGAATAACATTAAATGCTCTCCAAAAAGTACGATTTAACATCTGATTCACATATATCCCGTATGCTAGGTATTTTGTACGTTGGCACTGGCTTAGGAAACCCAGATCTTGATGTTCAGTGCGCCAAAAGAATATTTACGGATTAATAAACAGTATCATTGTACCCAAAGAGCGTAAAGGATTTCTACCTTCGGGTAGAATTATCACAGTGTAGATAGGCTATTCAAAGCCAACCCGCCTTCTTAAACCTTCGATACAAAATACCGCAAACCAAAGCAATAGCAGTTAGTGCCGCAGGATAACCGTATTTCAAGCGCAGTTCCGGCATGGTGTCAAAGTTCATGCCCCAGACTCCGACGAACGCGGTGGCGACGGCAAAGATACCGGCCCAGGCGGCGAGACGTTTGGTGACTTCGCTTTCTTCGATGGTGACCATCGATAGGTTGACCTGAATCGCCGTACCTATGGTATCGCGTATGGTGTCTATCGAAGCATTGATATGGGTGAGATGATCGAACACATCGCGAAAATATTCCTGGGAATTTACACAGACCAACGGTACACGGCCTCTATACAATTTGCCTGTGTTTTCCATCAAGGGGGCGACAGCGTGTTTAAGTACCATGACTTTACGCTTGAGTGCGTACAGGCGTTCAATATTGGAAAGGGCAGAACCTTTTACGAAAATTTTCTCTTCAATATCTTCAAGTTCGGTTTCAAATTCATCCAATACGGGAAAATAACGGTCAACGACGGCATCCATCAGCGCATAGAACACGAAGCCTGCGCCTTGGCTTAATAAATGTGGTTCCCGCTCGCAACGTGCGCGTACGCCGAGAAAACCATCATAGCTACGATTACGCACCGAGAGCACAAAGTTTAAGCCGACGAAAACAGCGACTTCGCCGAGGGTGAGTTCGTCGTCAGCCAATTTCACCAATTGCATCACGGCGAATACCGAGTCGCCGTATTCGTCTATCTTGGGACGCTGATGGCTATGCCAGGCATCTTCAACGGCAAGGGGGTGCAGATCAAACTCCTCGCGCATTTTTTCCAGTTCCGCCAGCTCGGCATCCTGTAAGGCAACCCAAACAAAGCAGCCGGGAATTTCCAGGTAATCGCTGATTTCCTCAATGGTGATATCCTTGAGTTTTTTTCCTTCTTGATAAGCAACGCAGTTAATTAGCATGAGGCTTCCTTTTGATAAATCTTTTAACGTCGATTAGCCGGAATGATTATCATCAGCCCTGCTAGTGAGAACCCCAATAAATTCAAAACCTCCTTCTCCCTCTGGGAGAAGGTATTTTTAGAGGTTCTCTAGCTCCCAATAGACTGAATCAATCCCAACGATTTTGGATAGTAACATGATGCCTGGATTTGCTCCATCCCTGCGATATGGCATTCTGATATGCCCGGATGAAATCATACCAATCCCAAAAAGTTGNNTGAGAACTTATTGGGATTGGTATCACATTATCTAGCGGCGATGGAGTAAAGTTGCATTGTCGGGTTCGTGAATATATAAGGTTACCTGATTAGCAAGATGCTTCAGCCAAACGCTGGGTAGCCCNNGGGATCAGTTCTTTCTATCTGAAGCATCTTGCTAATCAGGTAAGGTTAAGTACGTATTCGCCAATTTTTTCAGGCTTCGACATTCTCCTTGCTTTACTGTTTCCATAATCAGGAAATATGCCTTAATCTATCAATAACGACTGGCACTGAACTGGTGCCTTTCATCACGCTAGGGAATATTTATGCTCAAAACTCTTTATCGCAAAGTTACCAATGCCTTGTTGACGGTATTAGTCTTTATCTATTTAATCTTGGAAGAGTTGATTTGGGAACGGATCGCCGAACCCATCTATGGCTTTATCCGCGAACTTAAGATACTCCATAAGCTTGAGATTTTAATTCTTAGGCTCAACCGTTATGCTTTGTTAGTCTGTTTTCTGGCATTATTTGCCGCTGTTGAATTATTGGGCATCATTGCGATAGGCTTATTTGCCCAAGGTCAAGTGCTGATAGCTACGGTAATCTATATCGGAAAAATCCCCATCGCTGCGTTCACTTTTTGGGTATTTCAGATTGCCAAAGACAAATTAATGACGTTCGCGTGGTTTAAATTCTGTTATGAATGGTTGCTGGCACAGCTTCATAAAATTAAAACCAGCGCCATCTACGTCAATATCAAGGCCAAAATGGTATCAGTGAAAATGTGGCTTAAAAACTTTTGGGCAAGCGAACCCGTGCGCCGCATCAGGTCTGCACTGGGGTTTAAAACTTCATGATACCGAAATCTTGTTCCAAATACTGTAGATACTATTGGTGTGCCTAACAGTTCATGGCATGTGTCCACAAATTCGCAAGCGACTTGAATCTTGAACGGATAGCTTTTGAGCCGACAACCCTAATCGTAGGTACATTCAATCCGGGCTGGGATAACCTGGGTAATTACGCGCAATGGTTTTATGGCAGGACCAACAATAATTATTTTTGGGATGTCTTGCCGAGACTATACGAAAACATTAATTTACGAAAAGCGCACCATAAGGAATGGAAAGCATTTTGTAGCCGACATAAGATTGCACTTACCGACCTGCTCTACAGCATAGACGATGCAGATAGTGGTAATCAGGAACATATTGGTCACTTAAAAAATTACCGGGATGAAGCAATTAGCCGTCATTTCCGTCAATTTACCGAGGTAAACATTCCGGCAATTCTGTACAGCCACCCCTCCATTACCCATGTCTATTTAACAAGGAAATTAAGCAATAATTTTTGGCAGCAAAAATGGCTGCCCATAGTCCAATATTGCAAGGAAAATGACATAAAAACCCAAGCCTTATTAACACCATCGGGCAGCGCCAGATTTCAAATACCAAAAGGCGTGGCTATGTCATTAAGCGATTTTATCTTTAACCGCTGGAAAATCAGCTGGCATTCACTGTAATTTTACATAGGCACAGGCATCCAACCAAAAAAATTACCTACAGAACTAAAGCGATAACTAGCGCAT
>PMDM01000119.1:0-5538 GCA_003155565.1 Methylococcaceae bacterium
GGAGAGGGTTAGGGTGAGGGGATAATAAGCACTGCCATAGAATAATCTTGCTTCGCGCAACGCTACGCTATACACTTATCTCGTGATTAAATCATTCCAGCACAAAGGTTTGAAAGCTTTTTTCGAGACAGGCAGCAAGGCTTGCATTCAAGCCCAACACACCACCCGGCTTAACTCACAGCTTGCAAAGCTCGATACAGCCATTAGCGCTGATGACATGGATTTAGCTAATTGGCGGTTGCACCCACCCAAAGGTCAGTTGCAAAATCATTGGGCGGTCTGGGTAGACAAAAACTGGCGGATTACTTTCAAATTTGCCGTGCTGGTAGATTATCAAGACTATCATTAGGAACCTAACTATGAGCCAACAACACAACCCACCACATCCCGGCGAAGTACTGAAAGACGGCGTTTTTACCGGAGGCGACCTAACCATCAAACAATTTGCCGAGCGGATAGGTGTAACCCGTGCGGCATTGTCCAGGGTATTGAATAGCCGGGCAGCCATATCGCCAGACATGGCGTTAAGGCTTTCCGATGCGTTAGGCGGCAGTGCGGAGAGCTGGCTGCACATGCAAGCAAACTACGATCTTTGGCAAGCACGGCAAAAACCCANNGAGCCCTTCGATAAACTCAGGAGAGCCCTGTCGAAGGACTTATTCAGAAGTTTCCTGTATGTAATATAAAAAACAATAAGTTATGAGAATTCTCAATCTATATTTCAAAAATATCAACTCCCTGGAAGGCGAAAACCGGATCAATTTTGAGCAAGCTCCGTTTACCGACACGGGGGTTTTTGCGATTACCGGCCCTAACGGATCAGGTAAGTCCAGCATCCTGGATGCCATTACATTGGCGTTGTATGGAGAGACGTTCCGGCTTGATAAGCCTGCCCAACATATCATCACTCAACACACCAACGAGAGCTTTTCCCAAATTGAGTTTGCCTTGGGCGCGGATAAGTACCGTTCTAGCTGGCACGTAAAGCGCGAGGGCGGCAATCTGCGGGGTGATGTGCTGCCATCGGAAATGCAACTTATCCACTTGAATAATGGCCGCCTGAATAATGGCGAAGAAACCGTAGCCACTACGCCGCAACAGGTTTGCGCTCGAATGGCAGAGATCACCGGCATGAATTTCCGTAGTTTTACCCGATCTATAATGCTTGCCCAAGGCGATTTTACTGCGTTTCTTAACGCTCTGGACAACGAGCGCATGGATATTCTAGAAAAAATCATCAGTACGGATATTTATGCCGAACATAAAAAAGAAGTTACCGATAAGTTAGCCGATGCACAAAAAAATCTGACATATTTACAACAAGACTTAGCGGCTGTCCCGTTAATAGAGCCTGAATCTCTGGAAGCCTGTGAATTGGATTTAGCTGATTTTAGTGAGCAAACTGCGGATTTCCAGGAAGAAATTAACAGCTTACGGCAGCAACAAACCGTATTGGCTGAAACATCAACCATTAGAAACCAGATTGAATTCCAGGAAACTAGGTTACAAGAGGCCATCACCCAACGCTTGGCTGTACAAAAGAAGCTGGATCAGTTAACCGCTGCTAAAAATGCACTGGATTTTAAAGATGATATCGAAGTCATCAAACAAAAAAAGCAGCTTATCGAGCAGGAGCATACCGCACTTACGGCTTTGCGTAATGAACTCAAACAAATAGAGGGTACGCTGGCTTTGCCCGAGTTTGATACGAATCCCTTAGCCCAGGAGGGTTTAGCGGACAGGCCGGAATCGTTCACCGAGCAAAAACAAACGATTGATAGCATCAGGAATCAGGTCGTCTTGTTTAATGCTAATTGGCAGTCCGAAGTTATCTTGTTGAAATCTCTGGCCGATCAGATTTCCGAGAAGCAAACTGCATTGAATGAGGTGTCGGCGTGGTTAGAAGAACATGCTATTGACAAACCTTTGTTGGAAAATTTTCCTGAACTTGATCGGTTAAAAAATCTGCGGATTGCACTGGACGAATTTGACGAAAAAAAGAAAGCGTTAGGCAAGTGGTCAAAATCCACCAGTGCTGCATTGCAGAAAAATAAAGATAATATAAACAAGAAAAACAATAAGCTGACACAGCTAAAAAAAGAATTGGCGACTGAAGAAAAAGAGTTGGAGGAGCTTGCCCAAGGCAACACCTTGGAGCAACTTGAAGAATTGCAAACAGAGCAGAAAGAGCGGGTAAAAGCCTTTCAGGAATTAGTTGGTCTAGCCGTTGCCAACGAAAAATTGACACCCAACTCATCGTTTTTCTTCGGCTTATTTGGCAAGCGGGATGCGCCAAACCGTGATGCTGACGAATTGGAAGTCGAATTTGAAACCTTAAAACAGCAACAAAAACGCGATGAAAATATAAGGTTATCCCTGGAAAGATCGATTTTTAATGATGCGCTGTTGGCAAGAATGTCCCAAGACCGCGCCCATCTCGTTGATGGCAAGCCCTGTCCCTTGTGCGGCGCTACCGAACATCCTTACGCCAAACATCCACCTGCTCCTGCGAATTCCCAACAAGCGTTGTTAGATCAACGCATAAAGCTCAAGCGTTTAAACGTACAACTTGGCGAGCTTGAGCAGCACATTAAATTGGCGCGAAAACGGGGGGAAAGGAGTCATGCCAATCATAAGCAACTGCAACAGATTAATGCCCAGTGGCTTACGCTGTGTAACCGGCTGAATACGGCCAGCTCGGATTTAGACATCAAGAAAACAGGGATGATGAGACGGTTGCTAAAAATCGAATCTACCGAGTCGAAGAATATAGCAGTTTTACTGACCAAGTATAAAGGTACCGAAAAAAAGATAGCCAAACTTAAAGCATCTATCGAAAAAAATACGGCTGATATTCGGCAAATACAGGCATCCATACATACAATCGAAGCCGAATGGCAGACAGAGCCGCGTAGAGTGGCGGAAACTGAGACCGGGAGTACCAAGGTTCAACAGGAAGAACAGGAGCTAATAGTAAAGCTGACAGGGCAATTATCACAATTAGGCGAACAAATACCTGCAAAAGGCAAAGAGGATGAGCTGGTTGGACATCTTAATATTCGTCGTCAAGATTACGAAAGTTATGCCTTCCGCAGCAAAAGCCTGACGGAAGAGCTGGAAATATTGGTATCGCAACAGGTAGCTAGCCAAACCCAAATCGATTCGTATAAAGAAAGGCTGGATTACACCAATAACCAGTTACATACAGAAGAAGTGGTCGGTTTGCACTTGGCACTGGTAGAAAAGCAGAAATTAATTGCGGATAAAGCGCAGTACATCAGTCAATCAAAAGACGGGGTAGAAGCCTTGGATAAGGCCATTGCCAATAAAATGCAGGGAACCCAATTTAGCAGTTTGGATGAAATCGTCCAAATTTTGGAATTGATGACAAGCCAGCCTGAATTTGCACAGCAAAAAGAGCAGTTGGATAATAACGTTACCCAATGGGGGACTGAGCTGGAAACGCTTTATGGCCGATTGGAAAGCCATGAAGGTACAGGTAAGCCTGAGTTAGCGCCAGAAGAAATCGAACTTAAATTAAAGACCGCCAAAGAGAAAATGGAACTGGCGGGGCTTGAAGCTGAACGCTTGGAAACCATAGTTCGCGAACAAAAACAATACAAGGAAAAACACGCAGCCATCTTGGCACAAGTGGAAGGTCAGCAGGCGTTAGTGCAACAGGCAAACGCCGAAATTGCGGAAATGTCGGCAGAAAATGGCATGGTATTTCGCCGCCGTGTACAGGAACGAATGGTTGAGCGGTTATTATCGCAGACTAATGCGACACTGGAAAAAATCAGCGGGCGTTACTACATCCGGCAAAAGCCTAGTGACAGGGGCTTAGCCCTGGAAATTGAAGATACCTATCAAGGTAATGTCCGGCGCTTGCCCAAGACCTTATCAGGCGGTGAGAGTTTTATCGTCAGTCTGGCGCTGGCATTAGGACTTTCGGAATTGGCTAATAACGGCAGGTCGGTGGATTCCTTATTTTTAGATGAAGGTTTCGGCAACCTGGATGCAGAAACCCTATATACCGTCATCAACACCCTGGAAGGTTTGCGGGCGCATGGCAAAACCGTGGGCGTTATCTCGCATGTAGAAGCCGTGCAAAAACGCTTTAAGGCGCAATTGCAATTGGTCAAAAAGCCGAATGGTTTGGGTGAGTTGAGGAAGGTGTCTTGAAATTAGTAAATATAAGAGAGTAGCCTGGATAGAGAGTAGCGGAATCCGGGAATTTGTGACTCCGATTTCCCGTATTTCGTTTCACTTTATACGGGCTACTTCCTAAGTTACCCTAATGCGAGGCTTAGATTCTTATGAAACAACCATCTTCCCGCCTTGTTTCAATTGATATGATGCGCGGCTTGGTCATGGTTTTAATGGCACTGGATCATACCCGAGATTATTTCTCGAATGCGATGTTCAGCCCGACCTATCTTAGCCAAACCAACGCCGCCTATTTTCTTACCCGCTGGATTACCCACTTATGTGCACCTACCTTTGTATTTTTGGCAGGTACCAGTGCGTTCTTATCATCCACCCGGTACAATTTTTCCACTAAGCAATTATCGAACTATTTAATCCGCCGGGGATTAATGCTGATCGTTCTGGAATTCACATTAGTCCGCTTCGGATGGACTTTCAAGTGGGATTATCGTTATGCCATTGCCCAAGTGATTTGGGCGCTGGGCTGGTCGATGATCGNNGCTTGGTTTACTTACCACGTAAGTTAATAGCGGCATTCGCTTTGGCACTCATCGCGGGACATAATGTATTTGATGGGATTCAACCGGAACACTTTGGCAGTGTAGGCTGGCTATGGTCGGTTTTGCATGTTCCCGGAGCCATTGAATACATGCCGGGGCATTCTCTATTTGTGTTGTACCCGCTCATTCCTTGGATAGCCGTGATGGCGGCAGGGTATTGTATATAGGGCCGATGTTCTTGCAAGCAGTTGAAACCCGGTAAATAAGGCTAGCATTGATGGGAATAGCTGCGATCATGGTTTTTCTCGTATTGCGTATGACTAATACTTACGGTGATCCGCAACCGTGGTTGCCTCAAAAAAATGGAATGTTGACAGTATTCTCGGTACTAAATTGCGAAAAATATCCACCCTCCTTACTTTATTTGCTAATGACGTTGGGGCTGATGTTTCTTGCTACGGCACTGTTTGAATGTAAAAAAACACATCGCTTCGGTTTTCTATTAATTGGCTTCGGTAAAGCCCCACTCCTGTTTTACCTCGTCCACATATTGCTCATTCATGGTGCGGCTTATGTGATTGCCTTGAGCAGGNNGCTTACCCGGCGACTGGTTGGTGCGAGGTTCTCCCAAAATGCCGTTTCCGATGATACCTGCGATACCTGCGCCAGAATACGGATTTGAATTAACGACGGTATACGCAATTTGGCTGGTGTTGCTCGTAGCTCTTTATCCTATTTGTTCTGCGTATAACAGCAGAAACAGCAAATAGCAGATGTCCTAGCTGTAGTGTAAAGGAACAGAGTGCTCTATTATTGATTCGGCCTTATGAAG
>PMDM01000119.1:5553-8298 GCA_003155565.1 Methylococcaceae bacterium
ACCAAAACAACGCTATACAACACACAAGAGGATTAGTCCAAAATATGAAAACCTTAAAAATAATCGTACTTTCTTCCCTGGTTGCACTGACAATGGGTGCATTTTCATCAGTCGCTCTGGCAGAAGCTGGTGAGGGCAGAGTTTCGTATTCACCAGCCGATGCTATTGATATGGTCTTGGGTGAAATTAAGAAAGCCCAAGCAGCTGTCGCTGCAGGTGCTAGTGGTGATGATGTATACAAAATCATCAAACAAGGGATGGATTACAGCAAAGAAGTTAACGCCAACGATGTCGTTGACAGAGAACGTGCACGCGCTAATGAGATATTGAAAAAAGCCAGAACGATGGCAAAAACTAACTCTATGCAAGGAATTGAAGAACCCTTGGAAAAAGCAGCCAAAGCGTTCACCGATTTGAAACCATTGATTTAATCTAGCAAACCAGACCATACCAGTGTTTTTTGCGAGCCTGGTATGGTTGTTTTTGGTTGCAGTCACATCATTAGTTGCGTTCTTTATCTATAGCGTCCCTAAAAACAATGTTACTAGAAACCGACATTGTGTCGCGATCAAATTATTGATTATTATCAATAATTCTGCATTGACCAATGAATGGCATTAAAATAATTTATCCAACAACCTCGCCACTGTCTCCAGTAAACTCTCTTCCACCGTACCGCTAAAGCCGCCGTTGGAGTTAAAAGAATAATCTGACGCTGCCCCGGGTAAGGCATTCTGTTGTTGCTGTCTCTGTTTTTCTAAATCTGCGGCTTGTTCTTGCTGCAATAGTTGTCCACCGGCTTTTTTCCATTCCAGCAGATGTGTCAACTCACCGCTATCGAGCCAGATGCCGTGTATGATGCACTGGTCTATGACTACGCCGCTGCGCTGGCCGAAATTTACCCGGTTCATATGCTTTCGACAATCCGGGCATTTGAGATAGCGTATTTTTTGTTGCTTGGGGTAACGGTCTTTATTGATGTTATCGATGTGTTCGCGATTGATATCAAAGACGTTGGAAACCGAGCTTTGCAAAACCGTCTCTATTTCGCCTCTATCGAAAAACAGGCCGAAGCAGGTATGACAGCGTTCAATAGCTAACGGATCTGCCATTTTTAAGCGGATGGTTTGCAGAGGTTTGTCGCAGTTTGGACAGATACGATGCGTAGCCGATTTCTCTACTCGATACGGATGTTTGGCATGTAAATCGACATCGCTGCGCGAATTGCAGTAATTACAGCAGTTGGTATTGGCAGGCAACGGAGCCGAGCAGGAAGTGCATCTAGCCATGATTCATCTGCACCGGGTTACAACGCGTCCAAAATCGCTTGTCTTTTGTCGGCGTATTCCTGGTCGGAAATCAAACCTTCTTTATTGAGTTCTTTGAGTTGCGCCAATTTACCCGCCACGTCGTTATCAGATTGGGCTGTTGGGGCAATAGGCGGATTCTGCATCCCTTGCGCCATCGCTTGACCTAAGCCGATACCTGCACCCAAACCCACACCGGCTCCGGCAGCGCCGCTTTCGTTCCGTGCCGCTTCACGCATAGCTTCAAGTTGTTGAAGTTTGGTATAATCAACACCTGCGGCCTGTGCTGCTTGTGCTTCGGCGGTTACATTGGCTATGCGGTTGATGCGGGTTAAGGTTTCTTCATCGAAATTCGTGCCTTCGATACGGAAGTCCGTCATCTCAAAGCCAAGCTTGCCGAATTCGGCATTTAATTTTGCCGTTACGCCGTCGGAAATTTCATTGCGGCTGGCATCAATGTCCGCAAAGGAATATTTACTTTCGGCGAGAAAATCGCTAAACGGATGGATAATCCGTTCGGACATAACCCTGCGGAAATCCTCAGCCAGAAAATCGCCGTGGCTGCCGACCACATTGACGAAAAAGCCGCGTCCGTCGGAAATTCGGTAGCTGTAGTTGCCGTAAGCCTTTAAACCGACGGGAAATTTATATTTGGGATCTTCGTATTTAATGCTGGAGGTAGTGCCCCATTTTTGGTTGAGAATCTCAGTCCGCCTGAAAAAATAAATGCCGACTTTGTGATAACTTTCAAAAAACTGCATGAAATTTTTGATCGTCGTCCAAAACGGGATGTTGGCTGTTTCCAGTGTGATAAGACATTGCTCCTCGATCACTGCTTGTACTTTGCCTTCGTAAACGAAAATACAGCCTTGCCCTGGGCCGACGATAAGTTTAGAGGCATTTTTGATTTCGTCGCCGTTGTCACTCCATTCATAAAACAAGGCATCGGGATTCGGATCGTCCCATTCGATAACCGAACGCAACTGCCGTCTAATACCATCGAAAATTGACATAATAGGTCTCCATTGTGCTAAACAAGTGGTGTTATGTTAGTTGAAAAGTATCAAATAGCAACAAACGGTGTCTAGGGATGTGATGTGGTGCTGATTTTTTTCAGGGTGTGTGGAGGGTTCTAAGTCGTATAATGCCCATAGTGGTGTTGATAATCCGCCATAGCCCTCTTAATCACCTCATGGGCNNATGCGGCTTCGCCAGAAAACTAGACAGGCTCAAATTGTATAATGCCCGTAATGGTGTTGGTAGTCCGCCATTGCTCGTCTAATGACCTCGCAGGCTTCTTCCCGTCCGTAAACATGGGTTATTTCACAGATGCATTGATCGCTAGGTAAATGTTTATAGGTCAGGAAATAATGTTTTAAGCGGTCGATATAGGATGGCGGACAATCCGAAACATCATTCCACTGCCGGTAAAACTCGT
>PMDM01000422.1 GCA_003155565.1 Methylococcaceae bacterium
AGTCGTGTATAGGTAGTGATAGCCACCCGGATTTCTGTCATGGTTATTTGATGGGGGTTTATGAAAACTCTTCGTGCCGTGTGGATAAGCCTATGAGAGACTGGGAGGAATTAAAAAAAGTATTTATAGGATGGATATATGCCAAAGGAGAAGATAATAGTCCATTGGTAGCCATAGATGCAGCAGCTCTGGCATTTTATGAAAAGTACGGTTGCGAATCTTATTTGTCCACATTAGCAAAAAAACAAAAACTTTTGGCTAAATAATTACATAAAATCTAACTATGCAGGTTGAGGGTGAGAACCGAACTCCAACGGTAAAGTCATATTAATTTGTAGGTTTTTTAGTTCACCGAATCTACTGCACTTCTTATGTACAAGGCTTATTACAAAGTTAGATAACAAATATTAATGTGGCTAACCTCTCGAAATGAATGATGATCATTACATCGCGAACACAAAAAACGCGCACATAAATACCTCAGAATTTGAGAACGAAATACTCGACAACGTTAACAATAATCCACAGATTAAAGATGAAGAACTTGTTGAGTTGATCTACGACAAGGTGTTTTCCAGGATTGCTAATGCACCGGACGAACCAAATGACGACGTTCTTATCTGCAGGTATTTGACTCCGATAAAGTTCATCAATTTTCTCGAAACTCGCCAGATCGTTTTTCCGATTGCCACTCGATTCTCAGATAGCCGGGAATGCACAGTTCCCGAAGACTACGACAATGCAGTCCTTAAGGTATTATGTGAACTAAATCGTTCAGGAGCGATTTGGGAAAAATATGTCAAATCCAAGGCTTCCTCTTGGAACATATCGTGCTGGACGGAAATCCATGATTACTTTGATGATCACCTTATGTGGGATGCCTATGCTGGAGGTAAAGACGGTGTCGGTATAACAATCAGATACGGCCAGCTAAAAAGCTTTTTTCTTAATTCTGTTAAAAAAATAGCTCAAGACGGGCACCTCCATTGTGGACGTTTGAATTATGAAACTATTTCGCTCTTACCGTTTAACAAGCACAATATGTTTCGAAATGAGAAAGAAGTAAGATTTGCATTCCAATCATGTGACTCCGACATGGCACTTATATCCGTCGATAAGATCTTCGATCTTTTTGGTGTGAGAATCTCTCCAGCCGCAGAACCTAGCCATGCTGAGATGATTCGTAGGATGTGGCTTAAATATGGCGGCGCAGATCGAATACAACACCCAACGTAACCCACGTAAGGCGAAAGCCGATAGGCGTTCCGCCATATGATTGGCTGATTGCCCTTTGGCATCTGTCATACGGAACTACAACCTTTATTATCATCCCCAGCCAAAAATCAAGTGAAATATTACCGCTCCTAAGCGCTTATATTCGTAAGCAGCCTTTAAAAAGCCCGTTATAATTAATGCCAACCATTAATTCACGCGCTTAAACTGTTTGCAACCCATCAAACAAACACCTTAAAAACCCATGGAATCCCATAATGCTTTTGTAAACTGGTTTCGGAACTCATCACCTTACATTCACGCGCATCGCAATAAGACTTTTGTCATCTCTTTTGGTGGCGAGGCGGTGTTGGCTGAGGATTTCGATCACCATGTCCACGATTTTGCGTTACTGAGCAGCTTAGGTATCCGCTTGGTGCTAGTGCATGGCATTCGACCACAAATTGACGAACGGCTTACCAGATTCAACACCCCTGCCCGCTTCCATCATAACCTCCGCATCACCGATGATTTAGCACTGCAATGCGCTAAAGAAGCCGCTGGGCTGGTGCGTGTGGAAATCGAAGCCTTGTTGTCGATGGGCTTGGCGAATTCGCCGATGGCAGGCAGTGGCCTTAAAGTCGCTTCCGGGAATTTTGTCACCGCCAAACCTTTAGGCGTTATTGATGGCGTTGATTATTGCCACACTGGCGAGGTGCGTCGTATTGACAGCAAAGCCATCCAGCAGCAACTGGAACAGAAAAATGTGGTGTTAATTTCGCCCATCGGCTACTCGTCCACAGGCGAAGTCTTTAACCTGTCTGCCGAGCAGGTCGCAACAGCGGTAGCAATTTCACTAAATGCGGAAAAGTTGGTCTTACTCACGGAACAAAGCGTCCAAAATCCCGATACGCATCAGACTATCCGTCAGATTACCACCGATGAAGCCGCCCTGTTTTTGCAAAACCATCCAAATACACCGGATACCATTGCCCTGCCCCTCAAAGCCGCCATCCAAAGCTGCCGCTCTGGTGTCAATCGCGTTCACCTGATCGACAGGAGCACTGATGGTGTTTTGTTGCTGGAACTTTTCAGCCATGACGGCATTGGCACTTTGGTTAGCTCTACACCATTTGAATCGTTGCGTACTGCCACACTAGCCGACATCGGTGGCATCCTGGAACTTATCAAACCCTTGGAGCAACAAGGCAAATTGGCAAAACGCTCCCGAGAAAAAATCGAAATGGAAATTTCGGATTATATCGTCCTGGACATTGACGGCCTGATTATCGGCTGTATGGCGCTACATCCTGATGAACAAGGCCAATTTGGGGCGATTGCCTGTCTTGCGGTGCATCCTGATTATCAAGGATCGGCGCGGGGGCAGCGATTGTTCGATCACGTCTGTCAAAAAGCCAAGCAACTGAAGCTAAAAAAGCTGTTTCTTTCATCAACGCAAACGGCACACTGGTTTATTGAGAGGGGCTTTCAACCTTCGACGATGGACAGCCTGCCTGAATCGCTAAAAGCGCTGTACAACCCGGAAAGAAACTCCAAAGTGCTGTGTAAAATTATCGAATGACAGAAAAATATGGGCGAATCTTCCTCTCACTTTTCGATATTGCAGATTACCGACCCGCATATCCTAGCTACGCAGGAAGCAACGCTGTTAGGCGTTAACACTGCCCATTATTTCAATGCAGTTCTGGAACACGCTTTTAGTTCAAAGCGAAAATTTGACCTGTGCCTAATCACAGGCGATCTGGCTCAAGACCCTTGCCCATCAAGTTATCAGTACATATTAAGCC
>PMDM01000094.1 GCA_003155565.1 Methylococcaceae bacterium
GAATAGAGCAGGGCGATCACGCCAGTGCAGCCGATGGAATAGCGCCAACCCTCGTCGCCACCGAAGAGCAGGGCAAGAGACGGCAATGCGATAGCCGCTGCCGCTGAACCGAAATTTCCCCAGCCGCCGTAAATGCCTTCGGCAATGCCCACTTGCCTGGCGGGAAACCACTCGCCGACCATGCGAATGCCGATGACAAAACCTGCACCAATAAAGCCCATTAAAAACCGCGCCAGTGCCAATTGTTGAAAGCTATCTGCCGTAGCAAACATAAAACAGGGGATGCTGCCCAGCGCCAGTAAAGTCGAATACGTCCGCTTGGGGCCGAACTTATCGACCAGGATGCCGATAACAATGCGGGCGGGGATGGTAAGGGCAACGTTTAAGATCAGGATGGTTTTTATTTCTGGTTGGCTTAAGTGCAAGGTTTTGGCAATCGCCAGCATTAACGGCGCATGGTTAAACCACACGACAAAGCTGATAAAGAAAGCCATCCAGGTCATGTGGAGGATTTTAATGTTTCCCGAAAACGAGAACAGTTTGAGTTTTTGTGATGGCATGCGACTAGCTCCAGCCTAATAAAAGAGGTGTTAATTTTATGTTGTAGCAATAGTCATGCCACACAGCAGGGCGTACTGTGGCTGTACTAAGTAAGAGTTGTTGTGTCCATATTGGTGCGAAATACCATTAACACAGCAAGATGAGCGCTTTTTTGGTGCGAAAGCCAGTGCTATCGCACATTTATTGTGCATAAATTGGGTCTCGTTAACTACATTTATTCATGTAATTATATGAATATCATTCGTTGTTTGTTTGTAACTTATTATAATAATTATTAAAAATAAAAATCCAGATGAGTTTTAAAACCATTGGCATAACTTGTGCTTAATATTTTTATAGGCATCTGCTGATAGAGCCTACTATTAAGCTTGTAGCCGAGCAATCTGACAAAGGCGTCGATTAAACAATTAGGTGTTGTTACTAACAACCTTAAGTTTATAGACGTTTTTTTTTGTTCAAAATTTTAAATACAGGACAAGTTACTTAATGAGCCATTTTAGAAAATTCACCCTGACTAAATTGGCTCGAGTGTTCTCAGCTACTGTACTTGTTTCAACATTTCAGTAAGAAGCAGTCGGGTTATCGAGGTAAGTTATGACTACAAAACAATCATTAGTTGTCATCGGTAATGGCATGGTCGGGCAGCATTTTCTGGCTAGCCTGGCGGCAAGCCCTGTAAAAGACAGCTATCACATTACAACATTCTGCGAAGAACCACGGGCAGCTTATGATCGGGTTCACTTGTCCGCCTTTTTTTCGGGAAAGACGGCAGCAGACCTTGCTTTGGCAGATGAGGATTTTTTTGCAGCTAATGGGATCACTCTCCATCTAGGTGACAAGGCCGATCACATAGACCGCAGCAGCAAGACCGTCACTTCTGCAAAAGGCGTAACTATTGCCTATGACACGCTGGTTTTGGCAACCGGGTCTTATCCTTTTGTGCCGCCCGTGCCAGGACACGACAGGCCGAACTGCCTGGTTTATCGTACGATTGAAGACCTTGAGGCGATAGCGAATGCAGCAAAATCAAGTAAGGTCGGCGTTGTTGTAGGTGGTGGTTTGCTGGGTTTGGAGGCCGCTAAGGCATTGACCGACTTGGGGCTGGAAACCCATGTCGTCGAATTCGCACCCCGTTTGATGGCTGTTCAGCTCGATGAATCCGGTGGAGCGATGCTAAGATGCAAAGTTGAAGCTTTGGGCTTGCAAGTACACACCGGTAAAAACACCACCCTGATTACCGATGGCAAGCAGTGCGTCAACAAGATGTGCTTTGCCGATGGCGAAGAACTTGAAACCGATATTGTGTTATTTTCAGCAGGCATTCGCCCGCGTGATGATATTGCCCGTGCTTGCAGCCTGGAGGTAGGCCAGCGTGGCGGCATAGTGATTGATAACCAGTGTAAGACATCCGATCCTGATATTTATGCCATCGGCGAATGTGCGCTGTGGAACGGCATGATTTATGGGTTAGTTGCCCCTGGCTATAGTATGGCGCGTACCGTTGTTGCCAATCTTGCCGGAGAAGCAGCCAATTTTACTGGCGCTGATATGAGCACCAAGCTCAAATTGATGGGCGTTGATGTCGCCAGTATTGGCGATGCCCATGCCAAATCGCAAGGCGCACTGGTTTACACCTACCAAAATGGTGCCAGCGAAGTCTATAAACGTTTGGTGGTTAGCCAGGACAAAAAGCAGTTGCTGGGTGCGGTGCTGGTCGGTGAAGTGTCCGGTTACGGAACTTTGTTGCAGTACTGTTTGAATGGTATCGAACTGCCAGAAAATCCCGATGCGCTAATTTTGCCACCGCGTTCCGATGAATCTGTCGGTTTGGGGCCGGATGCCCTGCCGCTCTCGGCGCAAATCTGTTCTTGTTACGATGTCACTAAAGGTGACGTTTGTCAGGCGATAGCGGCAGGTTGTACGTCAATCGGTGAGTTAAAGGCAGAGACCAAGGCTTCTACTGGATGCGGTGGCTGCGCACCTCTGCTCAAATCGGTGATGGACTGTGAGTTGGTCAAGCACGGTATTGAAGTTAATACCGATATTTGTGAGCACTTCCCTTATACCCGTCAGGATTTGTATAACCTCGTGGTCGTCGAGCAAATCAAAACTTTTGATGACCTGTTGGAAACGCACGGTAAGGGCAAAGGCTGTGACATCTGCAAACCTGCCATTGGTTCTATTCTGGCGTCGTACTGGAACGAATACGTACTGGCTAAGGAACATCTGGGCTTGCAGGACACCAACGATACGTTTCTCGCGAATATGCAAAAAGACGGGACTTACTCCGTCGTGCCCAGAATTACGGGTGGGGAAATCAGCCCGGACATGTTGATTGCCCTCGGTCAAGTCGGCAAGAAATACAAGCTCTACACCAAGATTACCGGTGGACAGCGCGTGGATTTATTTGGCGCACGAGTCGATCAGTTACCGCACATCTGGAAAGAACTCATAGCTGCCGGATTTGAATCGGGTCACGCTTACGGCAAATCCTTACGTACCGTGAAATCGTGTGTCGGCAGTTCGTGGTGCCGTTATGGCATTGACGATAGCGTGGGTTTGGCGATAGAGTTGGAAAACCGTTACAAAGGGTTGCGCTCGCCTCATAAACTCAAATTTGCCGTATCCGGTTGTACGCGAGAATGCGCCGAAGCACAGAGTAAAGATATCGGTGTCATAGCGACTGAATCAGGCTGGAATATGTACGTCTGCGGCAATGGCGGCATGAAACCACGCCATGCGGATTTGTTTGCCACCAGCCTGGATAAAGAGACCTTGATCAAATACATCGACCGTTTATTGATTTTTTATGTGCGTACAGCGAACCGTCTGCAACGGACTTCGGTATGGATGGAAAACATGGAAGGTGGCTTGGATTATCTGAAATCGGTGGTTATTGACGACAAGCTGGGGCTGTGCGAACAACTGGAGCAACAAATGGAACACGTCATCAACACCTATCAATGCGAATGGAAAACGACTATCGAGGATGAAAATAAACTGAAACGCTTTCGGCACTTTATTAACAGCGACCAGCCCGACGATAACGTGGTATTCGTTGAGGAGCGCGGGCAAATCCGACCTGCGGACGAAGAAGAACGCAAGCATTTCAAAATGATGGAGGTTGCTTGATGAAGCCAAGCGGGGACACATCAAAGAAAGATCCATCATGGAAAGATGTTTGTAGTGCCGATGATTTGCAACCCAATTCAGGCGTGTGCGTCCTGGTGGAAGGCCAGCAGGTGGCAATTTTTTTCTTAGTTAAAGAAAATGCTGTTTATGCCATCCATAACTACGATCCTATCGGTCGTGCCAACGTGTTATCGCGTGGCGTGATAGGCGATATCAAAGGCGAGCCTGTCGTCGCCTCGCCCTTATATAAACAGCATTTTAATCTGAAGACGGGTGTTTGTATCGAAGACGGACAGATCACAGTCCTGGTTTATCCGATCCGTATCTATAACGGTAGAGTAGAAATTCAGGTCACCGTGCAAGAAGTTATTGAAGCCCCTGCTCACGAAGAGGCCAACGTATGAAATACGACTATTACATCGCGGATGTATTTACCACGCAACTGTTTAACGGAGCACAAATAGCGGTATTCCCCAATGCTGACGGCTTAAGCGACACCACCATGAAGCTTTTGGCGAAGGAGATGAATCTATCCGAGACGGTTTTCGTTTTTCATACTAAACAAAGCGATAACAAACGCCTTATGCGAGTTTTCAGCCCCAAAAAGGAACTCGATTTTGCCGGTCATCCTATTATTGCAACTGCTTATATTCTTGGCTGTTGCGGCGATATTCCCTTAACGAAAGCGGTTACAGACATTGTTCTCGAACAGAATGTAGGGCCGATTGATGTCAGTATCACTGCGGTTGATGGTAAGCCCACTTTTGTGCAGTTTGCGCGTAAAGTAGTTTCAATTATCGACCGCTTTGCGCCGACAGATGAAGAACTGGCCAGTTTTTTAAGCATCAAGCAATCAGAACTGGATCATAAAAAATACTCGCCGCGTCTGGTTTCTTGCGGTTTTCCCTATTTGATCGTGCCGGTGTGGAATTATGAAACGGTCAGGCAGGCCAAATTTAACAGTGCTGCCTGGAGCCAATCTATCGCCCCCCAAACAGCCGCTCAGGAAATTTTGCTGTTCGCTCCTAAAACACCGTTTGTGGATTCCGATTTCAATGCCCGTCTACTCGGGCCTCATATTGGTCTATACGACGATCCCCCAATAGGCAGTGCCATGCCAGCGTTCGCATCGTACTTATGTTCTTTTCCGCATACCCAAAAAGGGACACACGCCTTTGCTGTCGATAGAGGTGATGCTGATAGTCGTCGCAGTGTCATCAACCTTGAAATGGACAACAAAGGCCATGAGCAATTGGCGTTGCGGGTAGGGGGCGGGGCAGTGTTGTTTGCCCAAGGGACGATTGATTTGCCTGATTAACAACTGAAGTACATCGTTCTCACGCTCCAGCGTGGGAATGCCGCTCGTGATGCTCCGGCATCACGCAACGCCAGAGCGTTGCTAGATGAATTCCCACGCAGGAGCGTGGGAACTATACATCTCTCATAATGCTATTAATTTAGGTTTGCTATCGACGTATGTTATTTGGAAGGAACAAAAAAAATCCCATCAAAATGGCCGATAAGGGCGTGGTCAAGTGGACGTATTCGACTTGCGGCTATTGCTCTACCGGATGTGCTATTGAAATTGGCACGAATGCGGAAGGCCAGCCCGTTGCATCGCGGGGCGTAGGTGACGCTGATGTCAATCGCGGCAAATTGTGCCTAAAAGGGATTTTTGAATACGAAGTTTTTGAAGCGATAGGCCGTGCATCCACACCCTTGATCCGCGACCACATCCATCAACCGTATTCGGTGAGTGCATGGGATCCCGCACTGGATAAAATGGCCTCCGAAATCAAGCGTATTCAAGCCAAGTACGGACGGGATTCGTTTGCCATTGTTTCGACCGGGCAAATACTTACCGAAGAATTTTATACCTTGGGTAAGTTGGTGCGGGGTGCTATCGGCACCAACAACTACGACGGCAATACTACCTTATGTATGGCTTCGGCGGTATCCGGTTATAAGCGCTCTTTTGGCTCTGACGGCCCACCCGGCTGCTATGAGGATTTCGACCATACCGATTGCCTGATTGCCTGGGGCTCCAACCTGCCTGAGCAGCATCCCATTATCTATTGGCGAATGAAAGAAGCGCAGGAAAAGCGCGGTTTTCCGTTGATCGTCGTTGACCCTCGTGTGACCATCTTTGCACAAAATGCCGACATCCATTTGCCCATCACGCCGGGTACGGATGTCGTACTGCAAAATGCTTTGATCCATGTCATTCTCAAAGAAGGACTGGAAGACCGCGACTATATCAATGCCAACACCAATGGTTTTGACGAGCTGGCAAAAGAAGTCCAAAACTATGACCCTACCGCTGCCGCCAAACTGTGCGGTATAGACGAAGATACCATCCGCACGGTAGCGCGGCTGTATGCCAAAGCCAACCGGGCGATGAGCATCTGGACGATGGGCATCAACCAAAGCACCCACGGTTCCGATGGCGTGGTGGGCATCAATAACCTTAACTTAGTGACGGGCAATATCGGCAAGCCCGGTGGTACCAGCTTGTCAATCACCGGCCAATGCAATGCGATGGG